>JBMLOR010000028.1:0-43869 GCA_049242865.1 Chitinophagaceae bacterium
ATGAAAAAAATAATAATTGCAGCAAGTACTTTACTTATCAGTCAAATTGCTTTTTCACAAACAAAAAAGGCAGTTGCAAAACCAGTTGCAAATTCTAAAAAACCAACTACAGTTTTTGCCAATGCTTCAGATAGTGCTACTTATGCTTTAGGGGTAAGAATCGCACAAAATTTAAAAAGACAAGGTTTTGAAAACATAAACCAAGGTTTATTTATGAAAGCCCTAAATGCAGTAATGAAAGGTGAGGCTTTACTTATTCCTGAAAACAATTTAGATAAATGTATTTATGGCTATCAAAACGAAGCCAATAGTAAAAAATCTTTAAAAGTAAAACAAGAAGGAAAAGCATTTTTAGAAGCTAATGGTAAAAGAAACAATGTTATAAAGCTACCATCTGGCATGCAATATGAAGTTTTAAAAAATGGAACCGATAATACAAAACCATCATCAACAGATAGAGTAAAATGTCATTATCATGGAACCCTAATTGATGGAACTGTATTTGATAGCAGCGTTGATAGAGGCGAGCCGGCTGTATTTGGTGTAAATCAAGTAATACAAGGTTGGCAAGAAATTTTACCAATGATGACTATTGGTAGTAAATGGAAAGTTTATATACCTAGCGAATTGGCTTATGGCGACCAACAAATGGGTCCAAAAATTCCTGCAGGTTCAACCTTAATTTTTGAAATTGAATTATTAGGTATTGAAAAATAATAAACTGCTTCCTTAAGTTATAAAAAATAAACCATGAAAAAATTATTGGCTTTTGCAAGTTTGGTATTTTGTAGTTTTATTGGTTTTTCGCAACAAAACCAAAAGTCTGTAATAGATACCAACAGTGTGGCCTATAAACTAGCCCAAGCTCAATTGATTGCTTACAATAATAAAGATATTGAAGCCTTTTTGGTACCCTATAGCGATAGTGTAGAAATTTATCAATATCCCAACAAATTAATTGGTAAAGGCAAAGAAAACATGCGTAAAGAGTATGCCCAAATGTTTGCATCAACGCCAGATTTATATTGCACAGTTGTAAAAAGAATGGTTTTGGGCAACACCGTAATTGATGAAGAAAGTGTTGTTTTTAATAAGCAAGCTCCACCATTTAAAGCCATCGCAATTTATACTGTTGAAAACAATAAAATTAAACGCGTTACTTTTATACAATAATCTATAATTTTAAAATGTTAAGATTTTAATGTAAGCATTGCAGTTTTTTCAGCAGTTTAACAAGTTGATTTTCAACAACTTAACAAATTTCCAAATAATTTAGCAAAAAAATACTAAATTTTTTAGTTGTTTGTAAAACATTTCCCCTTAGTTTTACATTCTATTAATAAATGATGTACAATTAAACGATTAAATTATGAGTAACAACGACAAATTAAAAGCACTGAAACTTACTATTGATAAAATAGATAAAGACTTTGGAAAAGGCAGTGTAATGATGATGGGTGATAAAGCAGATAGAGAACTAGAAGTAATAAGTACTGGCTCTCTTGGTTTAGATATTGCACTAGGTGTTGGTGGTGTACCTAAGGGTAGAATTGTTGAAATTTATGGTCCTGAATCTTCTGGTAAAACTACAATAGCCACACACATCATTGCTGAAGCACAAAAAAAAGGGGGCATTTGTGCAATTATTGATGCTGAACATGCTTTTGATAGTAGCTATGCTCAAAAACTTGGTGTTGATGTAGATAATTTATTAATCTCTCAACCAGATTATGGAGAACAAGCATTAGAAATTGCTGATAGATTAATACTTTCTGGTGCTTTAGATGTTGTAGTTATCGACTCTGTTGCTGCTCTTGTACCAAAAGGTGAATTAGAAGGTGAGATGGGCGACAGTAAAATGGGTTTACAAGCTAGGTTAATGAGCCAAGCTTTACGTAAACTTACTGCTACAATTAATAAAACAAACACGGTATGTATTTTCATTAACCAATTGAGAGAAAAAATTGGTGTAATGTTTGGAAATCCTGAAACTACAACAGGTGGTAATGCTCTTAAATTTTATGCATCTGTACGTTTAGATATTCGTAGAGTAAGCCAAATTAAAGATGGTGATGTAGCAATTGGTAATAGAGCAAGGGTAAAAGTGGTTAAAAACAAAGTAGCACCACCTTTTAGGCAAGCTGAATTTGATATAGTTTTTGGTGAAGGTATTAGCAAAGTGGGCGAAATAATTGATATGGGTGTAGAAATGAACGTAATTCAAAAAAGTGGAAGTTGGTACAGTTATGATAGTAACAAACTTGGGCAAGGTAGAGATGCTGTAAAACAATTGTTTTTAGATAATCCTGCTTTATCAGCAGAAGTTGAGGCAAAAATTAGAGCTCAAATTGCATCATTAAATGTAGTACCTGTTGTAGTAGAAGAAGATTAGTAAGCATCTTTATGTAGGTAATAATATATGGATGAGTAAGTAGCAAAAGCTGTTTAGAATAATCTAAACAGCTTTTTGCTTTTAAAAACTCCGCTAATTGCTTACTTTACGGTAAAATATTGTTTTCGTAAGCAAAACTAATTAGGTGTGGCAAGCTTTTTAGCTCAAATCGTTTATATAAAGGGAAAAGTCTTTTTTCGATGGCTGATGGGGTAACTTTCAATTCTGATGCAATTTCTTTTATTGAATATCCTTTGGCCGAAAGCCTAATTACTTCTTTTTCTTTTTCAGAAACATCTAGGTTAATAAAAATATTTTTATCAAGCATCGCATACATTTTTTCTTTTTCGGGTCCATGAAATTCAAATTTCATTACTCTTCCAAACTTAAGATTATGATTTACCTGAAATCTTCCTATTAAATAATCCATTTTTCCATCAACTACTGTTTTAATTCTAACTTTAGAAATAATGGGAATTTCCTGTCCATTTTTATGATACTTTCTAAGCTCTTTAGTTATTCCATATTCACCAACATGGTCTTTACAGTTGTGAATAAACAACATGGCTTTATCATCTATTTCATTGCTATAAATAGCATACTCTTTTACGGTACTTGTGGTGATTTTTAAAATTGAAACTTCAGAATCTTTATAGCCCAAAACTTGCTCCCAACCATCGGCATAAATGAGTTTGTTTTGTTTAAAGGAGAAAATATATACACATTCGTTATCAAACTTTGGCAGTGTTTTTTTAAAAAACTTTGCTTCTTCAGTTTCTAAATCTGCAGTATTAAAACTTAAAAATTTTTGAGAATATATACCAGGTGTATTAGAGTTGTCCATAAGATATTAATACTGCGAAAAAACGCAGTTTTCGTAATAAAAATGCTGATTAATTTTGAATTAAGATACAATTATGCAGAATTTAAAAAAAGTTTAATAAAATAATTAAAATTTTCTTAAAGAAACTAATTGTAATGAAAGTTAAATCCCGTTTTTAAAATCCAAAGACCTAGACACAGAAACCTTCTGCAAGATTATTTTAATTTTCTTGCAGAAGGCACTAGGCAAAACTTTAATATAAAAACTTTTTAAAACTTAAATCCAAGCGTAGCAACAATATTTGTAAGTATTGTTCTTTGCTGTGCGTAAGTATTAGGTTTATCAATTAATCTATAAGCAAATTGGGCATCTTGTAAAGTTTGCTGTACCACAGCTATATCTATAAACATTCCTTTATTTCTATAACCAATACCAGCACTTAATGTAAATCTATTAGCATCAATATCTTTATTTTGGTATGGACTTCCATAATATCCTATACCAGCTCTAAACATTATTGGATCAAACTTAATTTCACCACCCAATTTAATGTTAAAATTGCCTCGTAAATAATTTTTTGTAGCCTGATTTAATGCATCATAGTATCCATCAATTGTGTTACCCTCTTCATCGCTCTTACTAAATCGAGCTCCTTTATAATGTACATACTCAATATCGGCACTTAAAAAAGCTCTTTGTTTTTTAGTATTGCTTACTTCTCTAAAAACATAACTAGCACTTGCTATAGCACGCCAAGGTGTGGTAAGTGTATAATCTCTATAACCGGGATTTCCACTATTTAAGGCATCACTAGTTTCAGTAATTGTACCTGCATAAGCTTCTGTATTTGTGGTCATTTCACTTCTAATTCTATCTTTAAAACTAATAAACTGTGGTGTATGAAATGTAAAACCTAAACGCCAATAAGTTGCTGGCTTATAAATTGCACCAAGTTTTAAACCTACACCAACCCCATTGCTAATTAGGGTTTCTTTATACTCCATAAAACTGAAGTTGTTATTTGGGTTATTAGTAGCGTCAGATTCTTTGAAGTATAAATCTTTTTGAAATCTTATAATTGGCACGTTTAGACCAACACCTAAGTACCATTTATCTGAATAGTTACTAGCAAATGCAATATTAACTTCGTGTATTCCGCCTCTATTGCTACTACTATATGTTTGTTGAACACCGGTATTTATAGGCACCAAACTTTGATAACCTCTTAAAACCCCGCCAGGACCAGATAAAGTATCAATTAAATAAGTTCTAAATGCCAAAGAAGAACCAAAAATATAGTTACCTAAAGCTGCTGTTGTATCGGCATTATCATTTACCAACTCTTCTACAAACTGTTCACTAAAAGAACTTACATTGTTAAATCCTTTAAATTGTATGTTATTATTAAAACTAGCTAGTTGCGAAACAGTTAATGCAAAAGCATTATTCAACCACTTTTTATTGTTTGTTTTTTGTGAACTAATTACAAATCCACTTGTACCGTAGTTAAAAATATTTTTTTTGTTAAATGAGTCTGTACCTCTGTATGCTAAACGATTATTTTGTAATAAAAAAGCAGGCGACAAAGCAAACTCGTTGGTTCTATAAAATGCTAATCCAGCAGGGTTTATTTGTGCAGCACTTAAATCGCCACCCAAACTACCCATTACACCACCTATTGCAATATTTCTAGCAGTTCCGTTATTGGTATGCCAAGCCGTTCTTAGTGCATCATCAGGTATTTGTGCAGTAGCTTTTGTGCATACTAGCACCAGTAATATTTGTAAATATTTTTTCATGTTTTTTGTTATTTAAAATTGCAAAATTGTTAGAGGATGAATTTAACCTCTCCCTTTTCGTGGGGTACTAGTGCTAGTTCCTGTACTTTTAAAACCACCACTTTGACCACCAGCACTACTACTTGGTGTTGTGTTAGAACTTCCCCCTCCAAATAGTCTTATAATTTTCCCTCCAATACCTTGTGTTTGTGATTTGTTGGTGTTATTGTTTGTGTTGTTGTTGCCTTGTAATGCTTGCAGTTTAGGATTAAATACAAAGTTTGTATTACTTGTACTATTGTTACCATAAGCTCTTATGGGTGTAAAACTACTTGTGTTTTTTACAGTATTAGGTGCTGTATAAGGCACAAACAAAGTGTAGGGATTATTAAAATTATTATACCAAAGCCAATTGTTGTAGGTATTTCCCCAACCTGTATTGTAGCTACTCCAATGTACATTATTGTTGCAATTACAATTACAGTGATTGTACCTTGTATCGTTCCAATAAGCATAGTCATCTATACTGTTCCACCTTATGCGGTTTTGTACTTTTTGTTTAATAAACCTATCTTCTCGTTCTTGCTCTTTTTGCTCTTCAGTTTTTTCTTCCTCTTTTTCAACCTTAGGTACTGATGGAGCATAGTACAAATCATCGGGCATTTGAGTGTTTTTGTAAACACTAGTACAGCTAGTAAAACCAATAACTGCAATTAAACTTAGAAGTGTAAAAAGATTTTTCATATATAAAAAATTATGTTGTTAAGTGAATGTATTTAATACAAAGTTGTACAATAATTCTACCATAAAACGTTTTTTTAAAAATAGTTTTGTTAAAACTATGCTAAAGAAATTTTTAATTGTTTATATATTTACTTTAAAAAATAATGAAAAAAATAATTCTCCTTTCTTTAGTTGCTTTTATAACAGCAGGTTTATTAAGTTATAAAAATAAATCTAACCTCAATGATGTGCTATCTAGCGAAAGCTACATTGCTTGTTATACTACCGATAGTAGAAATGAAATTCAGGCCGATGCATTAAAACCTGGCTTTGCTGCATTGCATCCAAACCCAACTCCATTTACTTTACAAGATGCAAAAGGAGAAATGATAAACTTTTCAGCTGCTGATGGTACAACAGCTAGTGCATATTATATTAAAAGCAAAAAGAAAAGTAATAAGTGGCTTTTTGTAATTCAAGAATGGTGGGGCCTTAATGACAATATAAAAAGGGAAGCAGATGAATTTTCAAATGAATTAAACAATGTAAACATTTTAGCTATAGATATGTACGATGGCAAAGTTGCTACTACAAGAGATAGTGCCATGAAATACATGAGTGGAGCAAAAACTGAAAGATTAACCACAATTGTAAATGCAGCTATAGCTTACGCTGGCCAAAAAGCAAAAATTTATACAGTAGGTTGGTGCTTTGGTGGTGCATGGAGTTTGCAAGCATCATTATTAGCAGGCAAACAAGCAAATGGATGCATAATGTATTATGGCAGACCAGAAAATAAAGTTGAAAAACTAAGCACATTACAATGTGATGTTATTGGTTTTTTTGGCACACAAGACAAAGGTATTCCTATGAATTTAGTTGATGAGTTTGAAAAAAACCTAACTACGCTTGGTAAAAAAATTACTATACATAAATACGATGCTGGACATGGTTTTGCCAATCCTAGCAATCCTGTATTTAACAAACAAGCTACAGAAGATGCCCATGCAAAAGCAATAACTTTTTTAAAAGAAAGAATGTAACTTCTAATTGTTTTTTAAAACATGAAAAAGAACGTTATATCTATAATTTGCGGCATTTTTTTATTTGGGGCTTTGCATGGTCAACCAAAAAGCGTTATCATTCAATTTGTGCCATATTACAACAACGAACCTCTTGTTTTAGCACAAAATTGGTATACTACCCCAAATGGCGAAGATTCAATAACTATTGATTTGCTTAAAATGTACATAGGAAATATAAATTTTGAGGGCTACACTAAAAAAGTTAAAAATAACTATTACTTAATTAATGCTAGCAACGAAAAAACTATGCAAATTGCAATTCCATCTAATAATATTAAAAGCTTTAAGCATTTATCATTTAGTGTTGGGGTAGATAGCATAACATCTTCAAAGGGTATTTTAAATGGAAGCTTAGACCCATTAAATGGAATGTATTGGACTTGGAACACAGGGTATATACAAGCAAAACTAGAAGGCAAATGTATCAAATGCAAAGCTTTTAGCAACAAGTATCTTTTTCATATAGGAGGCTTTAAGCATCCATTTAATACTCAAAAAAAAATTACATTGCCTATTAATTCTACTTTAAAACAAATAACCAAAATTGTAATAAAAGTAGATCTTGCCCATTGGCTAAAAAATATTGACTTTGCACAACAAGTATCAATTATGCAACCTAGTTCAAAAGCTATGGAAATGGCCAATAATTTCACAAATAGTTTCACTATAATCAATTATCAATAAAAAATAATACATGAAAAAAATTTGGTTGGCATCGATGTTTTTTGCTAGCACAGCCTTAGCTCAAAAAAGCGACAAAGCAATAAAGTTTGCTGCACACATTACAGAAAAAGGACTTCGTGAAAAGCTTACTATTTTAGCTTCTGACGAAATGGAAGGTAGAGAAACAGCCACAGAAGGGCAAAAAAAAGCAGCTGCATTTATTGAAGCACATTTTAAAAAGCAGGGATTATTGCCAGGCAATGGAAGCAGTTTTCAGCAAGTATATAAAGTGTATCAAGATGAATTATTAAATCATCAACTTGTGCTTAATGGCGAAACTTTATTTGCAGATAAAGATTATAGCTTTAATCTAAGCAACATTGCTTCAACAAAATTAAACCTTAACAGCCTTGTATTTGCAGGTTATGGTTTAAACAACGACAAGCAAAACGATTTTAAAAACCTTGACGTTAAAGGCAAACTTGTTGTAGTTTTAGATGGTTTGCCATCAGATGCACAAACACCTACAACACAAACAGGCACTAGAGTTTTAGGCTTAGGTACAAATGCCTCAAAAGCAAATACAGCTAAAAGTTTGGGAGCTATTGGATTAATTATAATAAGTTCTGATTTTCCAAAAAAATCTCCCTTGTCTGTAAAAGGAAATATGACAGTTAATAAACCAACTGATAACAATTTTTTTACAATAACAGTTAATGAAAAAGTAGGAGCCACATTATTAGGAAGAACATTTTTACCTACAAAAAAACAGTTTGAAGAAATTAACAAAGGAAACTATTTTTCAGAATTAACCTTAAATATCCAAAAAAGTACCAATACATTAGAAAGTAGTAATGTTATTGGTATAGTTGAAGGCACTGATAAAAAAGATGAATATATTTTTATTACTGGGCATTATGATCATTTGGGTAAACGCGGTGATGTAATTTATTATGGTGCCGATGACGATGGAAGTGGCACCACAGCTGTAATGCAACTAGCAGAAGCGTTTGCCAAAGCAAAAGCTAAAGGTGAAGGGCCTCGAAGAACATTGGTTTTTATGGCAGTTAGTGGCGAAGAAAAAGGATTGTGGGGTAGTAAATACTATACCGATAATCCAACTTTTCCACTAGCAAAAACTAGTGTAGATCTTAATATTGATATGATTGGTAGAATAGACCCATCTTACAAAGGTGATAGTATGAACTATGTATTTGCTATTGGCGAAGACAAATTAAGTACAGAGTTGCTGCCAATAACAGACAGTATAAACAAATGGTACGCTAAAATGGAAATCGACAGAAGATATAACGATCCAAAAGACCCAAATAGATTTTACTTTAGAAGCGATCATTACAATTTTGCTGCAAAAGGTGTACCCATAATTTTTTACTTTAACGGAGTGCATAAAGATTATCATAAAGCCACAGATACTGTAGATAAAATAAATTTCGACTTAATGCTTAAACGCAGTTTATTAGTATACTACACTGCCTGGGAAATGGCAAACAGAAGTGAAATGCTTAAAAGAGACTTACCATTAAGTGCAGTTCCCACTAGATAAAAATAAATTATAAATGAGGTTGTTATGCAGCAGCCTCATTTATAATAACTATTTCTACAACCGAAAGTTGAGGTAGTTGTTTGAATTTACATTTGTAGCAGATTATGGAAAATATCATTGTAAATAAAGTAGCACAAAGCAGTATCGTAACACTTAATCTCGAAGACTTTTTGCCAAAACAACCCATAAAAATCTTTGACTTAAAAGACTTTCTATTTATGGGGCTTATTCTTAAAGAAAAAGACTATAGAGCAGCATTAGAAATTCATGATTGGAGCGATTATAACAATAAAAATATTGCTATTACTTGCAGTGCCGATGCAATTGTGCCCATGTGGGCTTACATGCTTGCTACACAATATTTACAACCAATTACAGCTTCTGTTTCTTATGGTACAGAAAGTGAGGTAAAAATAAAATTATTAGTAAAAAATATTGACGAAATTAATGCCAATGAATACATTGATAAAAGAGTAGTGGTAAAAGGCTGTGGCGATGAACAAATACCAGCCGAAGCTTATGTTGCTATTACAAGCAAACTAAAACCTGTTGTAAAAAGTATCATGTTTGGAGAACCTTGCAGTACCGTACCAATTTACAAAAAAGGAAAAGTGTAAAAAAATATGTAAAATATAAAGTAAACCCTATATTTGCAACCCCAAAAGGGATGGTGCGGTAGCTCAGTAGGTAGAGCAAAGGACTGAAAATCCTTGTGTCGCCGGTTCGATCCCGGCCCACACCACAAAAAACCTCTTAGTAAATTACTGAGAGGTTTTTTATTTTACATCATCAGAAACATTAACTCAAGCTCTTTAAGCAAGTTAATGGCATTGTTAATTCTTTGTTTCTTTTTTAATTTTAAAAAATATTTTGTTTCTTGTAACAATTTTTGTTTCTCGCTACTAAATGTTATTGATTACTCTATTTTTATCCCATAACAATTATATATGAGCAACATTTTAGAACTTCATCAACTAAAAAAATATTTTGCCACACAAAAAGCAGTTGATGATATTAGTTTCAACATTCCAGAAGGTAGTATTTTTGGTTTGCTTGGTCCAAACGGAGCAGGTAAAACCACACTAATTAGAATGATTACTGGCATTTTTTACCCAGATGAAGGACAAATAATTTTTGATGGTAAAAAATTTGATGCCATTAACGATGCCATTAAAATTGGTTATATGCCAGAGGAACGAGGCTTATACAAAAAAATGAAAATTGGAGAACAAGCCCTGTATTTAGCTCAACTCAAAGGCCTATCTAAAGCCGAAGCCACAGAAAAAATTAAACACTGGTTTACAAAACTAGATATGCAAACTTGGTGGAATAAAAAGGTAGAAGACCTTAGTAAAGGTATGAGCCAAAAACTTCAATTTGTAACTACAGTTTTACACGAGCCAAAACTAATTATACTTGATGAGCCTTTTAGTGGCCTAGATCCATTAAACGCCAACCTAATTAAAGATGAAATTTATGGTTTAGCACAACGTGGTAGTACCATAATTTTTAGTACCCATCGTATGGAACAAGTGGAAGAAATTTGCGACCAAATTGTACTAGTAAATCTTGGTAAAAAAATTTTAGAAGGTACGGTAAACGAAGTAAAACAACAGTTTAAAGAATTTAAATTTAGTGTTAAAACAACTGAAGTTCCTGAAGCTTTGCAACACGAAAGCTTTGTAATTTTAGACCAAAAAGTAAACAATTTTACTGTTAAAATAAACGAAGGATTTAAAAGCAACGACGTTCTTCAATATTTTATAAACAAAGGTTTAACTGTTGAAGGTTTTAACGAAATACTTCCTTCTTTAAACGACATATTTATCAACTTAGTAGAAAATACAAATGCTAAAGCAAGAGCTTTTGTAAATATCGACAACTAATTGGTTTAATATTCATCTATCAAAAAATTACAATAAAATCTTTATACAATGAACAAAGCACTAATTGTTGCTAAAAGAGAATTCCTTTCAAGAGTACAGAAAAAAACATTTTTATTAACCACAATAGGTTTGCCCATCTTAATTTTTGGATTTTATGCTTTAATAATTCTATTTTCTGTTAAGAATACTGACGATTTTAAAATAGCAATTTCTGATGAGGCTAATGTGTTTAATAAAGCTATTACAGATAAAAAGAAAGAACTTGTTTTTAGTTATGTAAATAGTTCTGAAGATAGTTTAAAAGCTCAACTATCAAAAGGAAAAATTGATGCTTACGTTTTTGTACCAAAAACTTTTACAATTACTTCAAATACCGATTCTTTAAAAGTTGTAAGTGATAAAAGTGTTGGTATAATGACAAGAGAAAAAATTGAACGAAAATTTGAAAATTATATCGAAGAACAACGCCTTATTACTGGTACAAAAATGAGCAAAGAAGTTTTAGATAGTTTACAAAAAAGTAACCAAGTTGTTTTTGAAACTGTAAAAGGTGAAAAAGACGATAAAGCTGGCAGAAGTTATGTAATTGGATTTGCTTCGGGCTTCTTAATTTATATTGTATTATTTATTTATGGAACAATGGTAATGCGAGGTGTAATGGAAGAAAAAACAAATCGTATTGCCGAAGTTATTGTGAGTAGTGTAAAACCATTTCAATTAATGATAGGCAAAATTGTAGGTATTGGTAGTGTTGGTTTATTACAGTTTGTTATTTGGATTGTTTTGATGATGAGTGCAAGTACCATATTGGCCTTTTTAAGCCCTGACACTGCTGCACAAATGCAAAATATGCCCATGCAGCCAGGTATGGCACAAGTAAGTCAAATGCAAAATAGTAGTATGATTACAGGAGTTTTTGAAAGTTTGAAAGGTGTTAACTGGGTTTTAATTTTAGGTTGTTTCTTGTTTTACTTTTTGGGTGGATATTTTTTATATGCTTCTTTGTTTGCAGCAGTTGGAAGTACAGTAAACGAAGACCCTCAAGATGCTCAAAGCCTAATGTTGCCTGTAACTTTACCTATAGTTTTTGGTATAGTAATTATGATGCAAGCTGTTAACAACCCAAATAGTGGCTTAGCTGTGTTTGGTAGTTTGTTCCCTTTAACCTCGCCAATAGTAATGGTAGCTAGGGTTGCTTATGGTGTGCCAGATGGTGTAACTACTTTTCAATTAATATTAAGTATGGTTTTATTGGTATCAGGTTTTATTGGTACAACTTGGCTAGCAGGTAAAATATACAGAACAGGAATTTTAATGTATGGAAAGAAAATTACATTTAAAGAACTAGGTAAATGGATTGTTCGTAAAAACTAATTCTATAGAATTTTTAATGATAAAAACCCTTGAAAGATTTCAGAATCTTTCAAGGGTTTTTTGTTTTGTAGATAGTATAAACAGCTGTTATTTTAATCTTTAATCATCCACCTGCACCACACCTGCACTTACTGCAAATTTCATAGCATCTGATGCTGATATGTCGGTTGGTAATTTTTTAATTTTATCTTTTCCTACAATAAATAAATTTCCACTAATGTTATAGCTGTGTGGGCAATACACCACAACATAATCATCCATTCCAAATTGTGCAGCAGATTCTGATGTTATAAAAGCAATACGCCAAACATCGGGCCCATTGATATTTACTAAAATTGGTTTATCAAATTTCTTTTTATCTCCAGCAAATGCTTCAAAAAAATCTTTTACCGATGAATAAATAAATTTTATCCCGGGCGTTTTTTCTAATACTTTATCTAAAAGTTCAACAAGCTTTCCTATTACAAATATGCTCGATAACCATCCTATTAAAAGTACAAACAACACAATAATTACAAACCCTAACCCAGGAATTTTTTCAACTTTACCTGCTGCATCTGCCTTAATCCAAGAAGGAAAAATAGAATGCAAAATATTTGGTATTAAGCCATCTATCCAATTAAACAAGCCAATAATCGCTGAGGCTGTAATGGCAATTGGAGCAATTACAATTAATCCTTGTAAAAAATATTGGAGCAGTCTTCTTAAATAAACCCTTGCTCTAGGTGTTAAAAATTTAATGTTCATTAGCTTAATCTATAAAACAAATCTATAAAAAAAGCTGATTCTTTTTTGTAAGAATCAGCTTTTTAATATTCTAAAAAAGTAAAATTTACAAACCACTTAGCACTACGCCTATGGAGTATCTATTCATTGGAGCTCCCAAACCATCTTTTAATACAGGAGTTATATCAAACGAACCATGCACCCCAAAAATACCATAACTTATTCTAGAAGTTACGCTTAATCTTTGTGAGGTAAAAAATCTGTTATTGCTTTCTTTTTGTATGTAAGATGGGCCAAAAACACTAGCACCGTTAGCTGTTACAAGATTTTTTCCTTTGCTATATGTTTTTAAAATTGTACCCACTTTTGCACCAAGTGCAAATCTCCAAGAACTAGCTGGCTCCTCTGGGTTTAGAGTATATCTAACCTCAACTGGTACTTCTAAATAAATAGTGGTAACCTTAAATTTTTCAAAATGGTTGGTATTTGCAACGTTTGTAAATGGTAGTCTATTAGTTGTAGCTTTTATGTTTACATAAGTTTTGTCAAAAAACATATTACTTGATCCAATCCCTATTCCATATCCAACACTAAACTTTGGGTTAGTTTTAAAGGGCTTATCTGTCATTAAGTAAAAATTAAAATGCCTGCTAAATCCACCACCAAGCCTTACACTATCTGGTCTATTAGCCCAATTTTCTGCACCATATTGAATCATAAAATGGTCGGCAACCCTGTTGGCCATTTTTTTTGGATCAACAACTTTTTTGGGCAGGTCTTTTGTTTCGGGCTTACTTACTACTTCTTTTTTTATGGTAGTAGTTGAATCTTTTGATTTCTTTTTCCAAAACTGAGCCTGTGATGTTTGTGCAATACAAAAAGTGCATGCTATCAATAAAAATTTTTTCATTCTTTGTTATAAATCTTTGAAAGGTGGCAAAGTAAACGATTTGCTATAAAACTTTGAGAAATAGCTGTTAAAAAGCATCAAAAATTAAAAAATTATAACAGATTCTTTACAAGTTGTAACACAAACATGTTTGCAAACACAAAATGCACTTAAAAAACAAAATTTTTCATAATTTTTTATAAATCTTTTGGCAGTTTTATAAATTATCCCAACTTTGTAATTAGTTGCATAAACAACTATATGTCAATCAACCATTTTAAAAGAGGAGAATTATATAGTGTCTTAAATGCAGTGGCTGCAAATGCCATTAGCAGAAGATTACAAAAAAACTTTAGAGACGCTAATCTCGACATCACTGTTGAGCAATGGAGCATTTTATACCATTTATGGAAAGAAGATACCCAAAGCCAACAACAACTTTGCGACAAATCGTTTAGAGATAAAGCTAGCATTACAAGGCTAATTGATAATTTAGAAAAACAACAACTCGTTGAGCGAAAACCGAGTGCTACCGATAGAAGAATTAACTTAATATGCCTTACTGAACAGGGCAAAAACTTACAACAACAAACCATTGATATTGCCAACAACACGATGGACGAAGCTTTGGTGAATATTTCTAAAGCCGAAATAGATGTAGTAAAAAATGTTTTACAAAGGGTTTACGATAACTTGATTTAAAAATAATTTCCAATAAATAACAAAATAAAATCTCTATCATGCGTTTACAATTCTTGCCAAAATTTCAACTTTCAGCCACTGCAGCAACAGGCACTGCTTTAAAAGGTGGTGAGTTCATTATTAAAGAATCTAATCCGTTTGAAACATTTATTCCTGAAGATTTTGATGAAGAGCAAAAGATGGTGATGGATATGTGTAAGCAATTTTTAGATGCCGAAATTTATCCAAATGTTGAAAGAATTGATAAACAAGAACCAGGGCTAGTTCATAGCTTATTACAAAAAGCAGGAGAACAAGGTTTGCTTTCTACTGCTTTTCCTGAAGAATACGGCGGTTTAGGAAAAGATTTTATTACAAGCACTATAGTAAACGAAGGTTTAGGAGCAGGCCACAGCTTTAGTGTTGCTATTGCAGCTCATACAGGTATTGGCTCATTGCCAATTTTATATTTTGGTACTGAAGAACAAAAAAATAAATACATCCCAAAATTAGCAAGTGGCGAATGGGGTGGAGCTTATGGCTTAACTGAACCAAATAGTGGTAGCGATGCTTTAAGTGCCAAAACCACAGCAAAACTTAGCGAAGATGGTAAGCATTATATTTTAAATGGACAAAAATGTTGGATTACAAATGGTGGTTTTGCCGATGTTTTCACTGTTTTTGCAAAAATTGATGGAACCGATTTTACTGCATTTATTGTAGAAAGAGGAATGGAAGGTTTTACACAAGGCCCTGAAGAACATAAAATGGGTATCAAAGGTTCTAGTACAGTGCAGTTATACTTTCAAGATTGTAAAGTACCTGTAGAAAATTTATTGGGCGAAAAAGGTAAAGGCCACATCATAGCTTTTAACATCTTAAATATTGGTCGTTTAAAACTTTGTGCAGCAACTTTAGGTGGTGCAAAACAAAGTGCAACAATAAGTATTCAATATGCCAATACAAGAGAGCAATTTAAATTGCCAATTTCAAAGTTTGGTGCTATTAAGCACAAACTAGCTGAAATGGCTATTCGTATGTGGGTTTGTGAAAGTGCTTTGTACAGATCTAGTAAATGGATTGACGCTAAAGAGCAAGAATTATTAGCAACAGGAATGCCTTTTGCACAAGCATTACTAGGAGCTGCTGAAGAATATGCTATTGAGTGTGCTATGCTTAAAGTTTTTGGTAGTGAAGTGTTAGATTATGTGGTTGACGAAGGTGTACAAGTGCATGGAGGAAATGGTTTTAGCGATGAGTACATGATTAGTAAGGCTTATAGAGATAGCCGTATCAATAGAATTTATGAAGGAACCAACGAAATTAACAGATTGCTTACTGTTGATATGGTTTTAAAACGTGCCATGAAGGGTAAATTAGATTTAATGACACCTGCTATGAACGTTCAAAAAGAATTAATGAGTATACCAGATTTTGGTAGTGAAGATGAAGGTGCTTTTGCAAAAGAACTAAAAACCATTGCCAACTTTAAGAAAGCAATTTTAATGGTTGCCGGAGCTGCTGTTCAAAAACTAATGATGCAATTAGATAAAGAGCAAGAAATTTTAATGAACATTGCCGACATGAGTATTTTAACTTTTCATGCAGAAAGTGCGTTGCTACGTTGTATGAAGTTGGTAGAAAAAAATGGAGAAGCTGCAACAAAAGTTCAATTAGACATTACCAAAACATACATTTACGATGTTGCAGATGCAATAAACAAAGCAGGTAAAGATGCTTTAAACAGCTTTGCAGATGGTGATGAATTAAGAATGATGCACATTGGTTTAAAACGATTTACAAAAGTTGAACCATTTAATACTAAAGATGCAAGAAGAAGAATTGCTGCAACTTTAATAGAAGCTAATGGATATTATTTGTAATACTTTGTTTTAACACAAAGATTAAAAGTTTGATATACTAATAAAATAGGCTATCTCGTTTAAATGAGATAGCCTATTTTAGTTTGAAGAATTAATAGGAAAATATTATTGCTTCTTTGCCCAATTTTCTAAGTTTTTTTCTGCAACAATTAATGGTAAACATCCTGTGCTTAAAAATGTATCGTGAAAACTAGATAGTTTAAATTTTGTACCAAGTTGTTTTTCAAATTTTTCTCTCCAAGCTTTAATTTGTAAACTTCCTACTTTATAGCTTAGTGCTTGTGCAGGAATTGCCATATAACGTTCAATTTCGGCAGTTGCTCCTTGCTCGCTAATTTGCTCGTTTTCCATCATGTATGCAATAGCTTGTTCACGTGTCATGTTTTTAGTGTGTATAGCTACGTCTACCACTAAACGTATTGCCCTATGCATTTCATCGCCTAAAGCTCCCATGTATTGATAAGGGTTGGTATAAAGACCTAGTTCTTTTCCTAAACTTTCTGTGTACAAAGCCCATCCTTCGCCATAAGCACCATACCATAAAAAGCGTCTGAATTTTGGCAAACTAGTATTTTCTTGTTGCAACGAAACTTGGTAATGGTGACCAGGAATAGCTTCGTGCAAAAACAAACTTTCCATTCCACTTGTGCTATTAAATTTAGTTGCATCTATAATTGGCACATAAAAAATACCAGGCCTTGTACCATCTGCACTACCTTGTAAATACTCTGCACTAGCACTTGCAGCTCTAAAAGCTTCAGTTTGTCTAATTTCAAATTTGGTTTTTGGAGTATTGCCAAACATTTTTTTAAGATTAGTATCGATACTAGTTTGAATATTTTTAAATGCCGTAAGCACCTCTGCATCAGTTTTAAAAGGAGTAAACTGTTTATCGGTTTTCATAAAGTCAAAAAAAGCTTTGAGGTTGCCACTAAATCCTACTTGTACTTTCACTTTTTCCATTTCAGCTTTTATTCGAGCTACTTCTGCCAAACCTGTTTGATAAATTTCTTCAGGAGTTTTATTGGTGGTTGTCCAATATTTTACTAAATATTCATAATATTTATTACCATTTTTTACACTGCCAATGCCACTTGTATTTCTTGCAGCAGGTAAATAAGTAGTTTGCAAAAATTGATGCAATTTGGTGTAAGCAGGTATTAGCTGTGTACTAATTAAAACTGTATAATCTTTAGTAATACTATCTTTCAAACTTGCACTAAAACTAGATGGCATTTTTTGTACAGGTCCCCAAAAAAGGCTTTTTGTTACATCTGTAACCATCATATCGGCACATTGAGGAATCATTTTTTGTACCAAAGCCGATGGTAAAACTATGCTATCGTTTATTCCTTTTTTAAAATAAACAATAGCACTGTCAATGTATGTATTAAAGGCCGTAGCCCTGCTTATCCAATTGTAATAATCTTCTTTAGTTTTAAAAGGCTGAACACCTTCGCCACTACCAAATTGTGCAATAGTTAGGTGTAAACTTTGAAACTGATTAAGGGGCATCAGATTATCAATTTGTTCGAGACCCTTAAGAGCAATTTCAATTTCATTATTCAATACATCAACGCTTGTTTTGTCGTTATCGTTTAATTCGTTATAATCAAACTTGCTAACGTAAGCCTTGTATTTGCTATAAAACTCTTTGAGTTTTTCTCTGTATGAGTTTGTAAAATCGGCATACAATTTATCGTTGTATCTATTGTCGCCATTGGTAGTAGCATTTAAAGGAAAAAGTTGAATATACTCTTCGTAATACTTATCTAACAAAAAACCCAATTCAGCATTTGGTGTTTGATGTTGATTGGTATTACTGAGTTTACAAGCAGATAAAAGCAGCACTGCGGAGAGCGTTAAAAAAATCTTTTGCATAAAATAAATTATGCAATAAAAGTACGTGAATCTCAACTTGGCTTTGAATGAATTTTTAGCAACAATTAAAAATTTGTTGTGTATTATTCTTCATAGCAAACTTCTAACATTAAGCAAGTTGTAAAACTGCTTTTAATGCTTAAAATGCCTTAAGCCACTCATCACCATGGCTAAGTTATTTGCAACACAATAATCAATGCTATCTTTATCTCTTATGCTTCCTCCAGGTTGTATAAAAGCAGTTATGCCAGCTTCGTGTGCTAATTGAACACAATGGTGAAATTAGTTAAAAAGTTAATGCCTGTGCACTCTTAATTCTTTTGTTGCTTTTAGTTGAATGTATGTAAGTAATTGGTTAAAATCGAAATTGTTTGTTTCGTTTATAAATGAAATGCCAAAATTTAAAACGGCTCTCTTTTTTAGGTCAGTAAAAAGTTTAGTTTTATTTTTACTCTTAAAAAAATCAGACCTCAAAAAATGAAGAAAATACCAGGAAGAGTAAATTTTTTCTTTAAGTGCATGGTTCTTTATTGTATTAGAATCTATTAATAAATATTTTTCCAATTTGCCCCAAGTCATGCTTCTTTTAGCGTTGGGTATCCAATACTTTTCTTTATATTGTTTGAACACTTTGAAATTATTGTTGAAATATTTCTTACAATTCTGAGAGTCAAGCTTTGAGTAATCTTTAAGTACAACACTATCAATTTTTTTATAGATTGAAATTGTAAAATTGTCTTGACCAATAATATTTGTTACACTTGTAATGAATACTGTTAACACTAAAGTTTTCATTTATCATTGTATTTTTTTTTAATTAACGATTGAAGCGTTAATAATTTTTTTTCATTAAACGGAAAATTTTTCTCTAAATAAACTATTGATTCGAATTTTTTAATTTTTAAACTTGTGTTGCTGTCTACAAAATTTGACCTAATAAAATGAAGTTTTTTAATACTTAATTTGTTTGCATTTTCATATTTTTTTGAGAGATTAATTGGAAAATAGTTATCTCTTTCGATATAATTAAGTGAAAATTCTATGTTTTCTTTCTGAGAATGGGTTGTATTTGGAACTCGATATTGATAACATTTTGTTTTTTCTTCATTAAAATATTCTTTACAATCAATATTTACACTGTTTTCTAAAATGGAGTCATAATTAAAATTTAGAAATTGATTTTTTATTCTATTTACACTTACCTTCATGAATGGATCACTTTTTTTTAAATTAACAAAATAACCAAAAGTGTCACGTTTATTAAATACAAAATAATTTGAATCTAATGTTTGAGATTTTAATTCATGATCAACCACATCTATACCAATGGATAGATATGTTCCGTATATAAAATCATTTTTATAAAACAACTCAGTTGTTGTTGTATCAAAAGTTTGGATTTCTCCATTTATTTTATCAATAATAGAAAATATAGAAACAATTTTAACCTTTTCATCAAACAAATTACTTTGTTCATGTTTTTGTGAACATGTCACAAATGTAATTGTTAATAATAAAATAAGATTTAGTTTTTGATTCATAGGTTCCAATCTTCAAAATTGATTAGTAATATGCTGTAATTTCTTCAGAATACCAAACATTTGTATGTTTTGGGGGGTTAAACATCACATAAACACAGGTTGCCTTACATGTATAAGTTGCATCAACTTCTAAAACTAAATGCTTATGATCAATTGAGGATTTGTAATTTTCTGTATGATTATGAACTTTCATTGATTGCTCTACACACGGAATTTCACTTCCTGATACTGTTGCTGTAACATATGGTGATTTTCCTGTTGGATTTAATGGACTTTGACCTAAAATAAAATTTGTAACATTCGTTGGTTGTTTTGTAACAGTATAACAAAGATAGTTTGCAGCCCATTTCATCGGCTCATAAAAACCTATTTTAGGTGCTTTGTAAAACGTTATTGAATACATTCGTGTTCTATACTCATCGCCAGTTGAATAATCAGTCCAAGAATCGTATCCAGGGGTAGAATAAACAGAGGTTTGTTTGTCACCATTACTAATTAGTCTATTCATAAATTCATCTATTTTGGTAGCACTTTGAAGATAACAAGGATTTGCTACCTGGCATGTGACAAGATCATATGTTTGATAAAATTCAGATAAGTTTGCCTCTTGCTCAATCATAATTTCACAATTACTTAGCATGTAAGAAACGCAAGGCAATATATAACCAGCTTCTATTTCACAATCACTTAAGTAACTTTGATCACTTTGATCGACCATACCACTAATTAAGACAGCAGCACAACTACCGGAAGCTCCAACTCTATCACAATTTGGCATATTAAGGCCAATTATTTCCAGCCAATCCATTATTGTTATTCCTAATGGGACTTCAGCAGATCCAAAATTTCCATATTCAGTCTTATATGTTAAATACCGAGTGATTGCTGACTCAGTGGTAACATTATTAATTTTTTTTGCTCTTTTGATTTTCATATCAAAAATCTTATTTCTCCAGTTTTCCAAGCTACCATATTGCTTCAATATTTTTTCTTTCGGGATTTTCTTTGTATCAAAATTGAATTCCTTACCAACATCTTCTATTCTAAGTTCTTTATTTTCTGTTATATCAATATTTTCTTTTTTGCAACTGACAAAAAAAATGAGAACTAATAAATTCATTAATAGTTTTTTCATAAAGTTTTATTTTAAGATGTAAAATTGAAAATATGCTCTGATAAAAATTTTTTTTGGTTTAATAATTTATTTATCTTGCATTTATAATTTATTAATGCATGGAACTTAGCATTGGAAACAAAATCAAAAAACTAAGAGAATATCGTGGCTATTCTCAAGATTACATGGCTAAAAAATTAAATATTTCTCAAGAACAATATAGCTATTTAGAAAATCGTCAAAAACAAATACCAGACTCTACAATTGAGGATATATCGAAACTTTTAGATTTTAGCAAAGAAGAGATTTTCAATTTCAAATCTGAAAATTTTATAAAAAATTATTTTTCTGACTCATCAACTGGTTGTTTTAATATTACAACTTTAATCATAGAGTGTCATGAACATGAACGTAAGGCTTATCATGAGTTAATTTCAGTACTCAGAAAAGAAATAGAAGAACTAAAGAACAAGCAGCAACCAAATACTTAAAATTTTAAATCATGTTATAAAAGTAAAAAAACTTATAGATTTAGTATTTAAATTGCTACATAACTTTAAATTGTAGTCTTTTAATGCTTAAAATGTCTTAAACCACTCATTACCATGGCTAAGTTATTTGCAACACAATAATCAATGCTATCTTTATCTCTTATGCTTCCTCCAGGTTGTATAAAAGCAGTAATACCTGCTTGGTGTGCTAATTGAACACAATCGCTAAACGGGAAAAATGCATCGCTTGCTAATACTGCGTTTTGTAAATTAAAATTAAACTGTTGGGCCTTGGTTAATGCATGTTTTAGTGCATCAATTCTGCTAGTTTGGCCACAACCTTTACCAATTAATTGATGATTGGTTACAATAGCAATGGCATTGCTTTTTAAATGTTTACAAACAATATTTGCAAAAGCAAGATTTGTTTTTTCTATTTCAGTAGTTGCTCTTCCTCCAACTTCATTCCATTCGCTATAATTACCTTCATCATTTTGTTGATGAATGGTACCGTTTAATAAAGATTTTGCTTGGGAACTATTAAGCTTAAACGATGGTTGTAGCTGAAGTAAAATTCTATTCTTTTTAGTTTGTAAAATGGCAAGTGCATCAGCATCAAAACTAGGGGCAATTAGTACTTCAAAAAATATATCGTTTATGGCGTTTGCAGTTGCTACATCAATTGCATTACTACAAACTAAAATACCACCAAAGGCACTTTCAGGGTCGCCTGCAAGTGCTAGTTGCCAAGCCTCAAATGTTGAACTTGCTAAAGCAGCACCACAAGTATTAGTATGTTTTATAATGCCAAAAAAATGGTAGTTATTTTGTACTTGTTGCACATCTTGAAGTAGCTGCAAAGCACCATCTACATCAACCAAATTATTATAAGATAATTCTTTTCCGTGTAGTTGAGTAAATAGCTTTTCTAAGTTTCCTGTAAAAGTTGCTTGTTGGTGTGGGTTTTCGCCATAACGCAATGGTGTGGTTTGGGTATTAAAATAATTGCTAATGGCTACATCATAATCCATTACTACTTTAAAAGCTTTTGCAGCAAAGGCTTTGCGTTGTTCTATAGTTGTTGCTCCTTGTTGCTCACTAAGTAAACTAGTAACTTCTTGGTAATCGTTTTTGCTGGCTACAACCAACACATCGTTAAAGTTTTTAGCAGCTGCACGTAGCATGCTTGGGCCACCAATGTCTATTTTTTCGATGATTAGTTTTTCTTCTTTCGTATTTGCAACAGTTTCTTCAAAAGGGTATAAATCAACAATCACCAAATCAATTTCAGGAACTTCGAATGTGTTTTTTTCTTGTACGTCTTGGGTTTCGTTTCTACGGAATAATATTCCTCCAAAAACCTTTGGATGCAAGGTTTTAACTCGTCCACCAAAAATAGAAGGATAGTTGGTAACAGTTTCAACTCCAATACAATTAATGCCATTATCTTGCAAAAACTGTAAGGTGCCGCCGGTAGAATAAATTGTGATTTTATTTGCAACTAAAGATTGGGCAAGGGGCAACAAACCATCTTTGTAAAAGACAGAAATAAGGGCCGAATTTATTTTTTTCATGATTGATTTTTGATTGCAATTGTGCTTAGTTAATTTTTATTTCGTAAGCACCTTGCAAGGCAGTTATATGATGGGGCAAATGTAAGTTGATGCAATCTTTTTGCCATAACTCAATTTTCCACATTGGATTACTACCATCAAAAACAATGAGTTTATATGTAATGTTTTGTAGCTGATGTATATACAATTTGGGGTTTTGAGTTACCAGCACAACATCAACATTTATAGGTGTTTCTCTAGGTTGCCAAAGCTTATCAATAACCAAAATTGTTTTATTTTTAAACGAGAAAACTTGGTTGTTAAATTGCAAACTATTTACTAAAGTTTCATTTTGTAACCTATGCAAAATTCGAGAAGGTTTTAAGTGAAAGTTTTGCAAAAACCCTTCTTGTTTAAGCAAAGAATCGCCCCAAAAAGTATAATTTGTTCCATCTATAAAGTCGATACCAGTGTTTTGTGGTACGTTATAAATAATAATTTTCTGTTGCTGCTGCTTTTGTACAACATCTATCATTCTTATCCCAAAAAAAACAGCAAAAAAACCAATGCCAAATAAAAACTGCTTAGTATTTTTTTGCATCAAGGCTACACAAACTAAAATTATAGCTATCATTAACACACAAGCTTGTAAAATAGAAACATATATATTTTGTAAAGAGGCATAAGGAATTGAATTTGCACCAACAATAAAATTGTTTAACCATAGAATTAAGCCATTGATACAGCTCCCTAAAAAACTAGCAATAGGTGTAATAAATGCAACCATTAATAAGGCAATTTCAGCAAAAAGCACAACGCTCGAAACAGGAACTGCAATTAAGTTTGTAAGCAAAAAATAAGTAGGAAATTGATGAAAATGATACAACACAATTGGCAACGTGAGTATTTGGGCAGAAAGTGTAACTGCATTTAAATTTACCAGAATTTGCAGCAATTTATTTTTAAAGTAAAACCAATTTTTAATTTGCTTACTAAACAAAGCAATGCTTAAAACTGCTGCATAAGAAAGCTGAAAACCAACATCCCACAAAGCAAATGGTTGAAACAATAAAATAATAAAAGCAGATAAGGCCAAACTATTGTAAATACTAGTTTTTTTATTAATTCCATCACCAATAGCAATAAACGAAAACATGATAGCACTTCTTACAATACTTGGTGCCAAACCTGCAATTGCAGTAAATAGCCAAAGTACCACAATTACAACTATAGCTCTTATAATTTTTAACTGCATAGTTGGTTTAAATGGCTTAAACATTAACAACAGCATCCAATAAATCATACCCAAATGCATACCACTTATAGCTATAATATGTACTACACCTGTGTTACTATAAGCCTTTACCAAGTCTTTATCTAAATCTTCTCTATAGCCAATAAGTAGTGCCTCTGCAATACTTAAAGCATCAATATTTTTAATGTGAGTTTTTAGCACATTCAGCACCCAATGCTGAATAGTATAAACAAACTTATCAAAGCTATTTATGGGTAAGGTTGATGTTTGTTCAATATCTTTAGAGGTAATAAATAACTGGTGATAAATACCTTGAAAACTACAAAATCTGGCGTAGTTGTAGCCACCCGGATTTCCACTATTAACAACTCGGGTAGGTGGTTTGCTAACAACAAAACTGTAGCCCTTTTTAAAGTGAGTAAAAGCACTATCTTTTTGTGTGTAAATGATTATTTTACCTGTGGTGGGTATCCATTTATTATTATCAAATTTTGCTACAACTGATGCATTGGCTTTGTAAGATTTTGGTTTGTTTACAACATCTTCATCAAGCTGAATAAGCAATGGTTCTTTTTTATAAGTATTTACAAAACTAGTTGGCGAGTTTATATCATTATTACAAAAACTAAGCAAACCTCCTAATCCTACAAAGCAAATTATTATAGCAAACCCTTGTAAATAATTTAGTGTAAACTGTTTGGCAATTGGTAAAAGTAAAAAACCAATAACTATTAAAAATCCAACAGCTATTAATACATAAAATAAAAGAATGGGCAAATGCAAATTGTACTGAGCAATAATTCCAATACACAATGCTACTAAAAACCTTAAAATGGGAATTTGTTTAGTAATTACAGCTGGTTTAAATGGCATTACATAAGTTTTAATAAAAGTAAATCAAAACTTTAACTTTTTAAACATATTTAGCTTAAGAATTAGTATTTAATTGCAGTAGAATTTGTTTTTTATGGATTTTTCTAAAGCATTCGTCTTTATTCTTTTTAAATCATACAAACTACTGTGGCAATTTTAAATAAAATAAAGTGGGGTAAATTTTTAAACGTAGCAGTATTCATTGCAATTGTTACTATTTTTTGTTTGGTGATGATATTACCACGCTTTACTAAATTTCATCTGCCGTTTTCGATTAAAAAAACTGAAATTGCCATAAATTTTCAACACCAAAAAATCAAGAAAAAAGCAAATATTCTTAAAGAATATGCATTCAATTATGGTTATGATACTACTTATGCATTTATTATAGACATGAGTGTTGCAAGTGGTTATAAGCGATTTTTTGTGTATCATTTTAAAGCAGATACTGTTATAAACAGTGGACTAGTTGCCCATGGAAGTTGTAACACTACTTACTTAGAAAAGGTTAAATTCAACAACCAAAATGGCTGTGGTTGCAGTGCTTATGGAAAATATAAAATTGATTATTCGTATTATGGAAATTATGGAAAAGCTTATAAGCTTAAAGGATTAGATGCAAGCAACAACAATGCTTTTGAAAGAAACATTGTGTTGCACAGTTATAGTTGTGTGCCAAACAATGAAACTTATCCAAGCCCAATTTGTAATAGCCTTGGCTGCCCTATGGTAAGTATTGATTTTTTTAACACACTCGATGTATACATAAAAAACGCCAAAAGCCCTGTGTTGCTTTGGATTTTAGATGAAGTTGAGGATTAACTTTTTAAGTGTAAAACGTATTTTTATTCAAAAAATTACACACTAAACAAACTGTTACATAAAATGCTACAAACAAGAAATTATGTTTGTAATAACCATCAATAAATACTATGTACGATAATTTGATAGATTTTTTAGAACCCATTAATCTGGCTCACATTAGCCACGATGAGGGATTTACAGATAAACAACTGGGTAATCATATTGCAATTTTTGAAAACGATTTGCCTAGCCTTGATAATATTGATGCTGTATTGGTGGGTTGTGGCGATTTAAGGGGCGATGGTATTGCTTTTTCTAACACAGATGGCCCCAATGCTGTTCGCTCTCAATTGTATAATTTGTTTCATTGGCACAGCAATGTGCAAATTGCCGATTTGGGCAATATAAAAATTGGTGCAAGTTTAAAAGATACTTATGCTGCTCTACAAACAGTAATTCAAGAGCTAATTGAATTAGGTAAAAAAGTGATCATAATTGGTGGCAGTCATGATTTAAGTTTGGCTCAATACAACGTATATGCTACTTTACAACAACAAGTAAATGTTGCTTGCGTTGATGCTGTTGTAAATTTAAATATGGACAGTGTTTTGCCTAGCCAAAATTTTTTAATGCCATTACTTACTAGCGAGCCTAACTATGTAAAGCATTATACTCATATTGGTTTTCAAAGTTACTTGGTGCACCCACAAATGCTCGAAACGATTGATAAACTTAGGTTTGATTGCTACAGAGTTGGAAAAATAAAAGAAAGTATTGAAGAAATGGAGCCTGTACTAAGACAATCACAAATGCTAAGTTTTGATATTCAAGCTATACAACATGCACATGCACCAAGCAATAGCATTTCGCCCAATGGCTTTAATGGCGAAGAAGCTTGTAGCCTTTTGCAATATGCTGGAATGAGTAATTGCATTAGCACAGTGGGTATTTATGGTTTGCATCATTTAAAGGACAACGAACAGCTTACTGCCAAACAAATTAGCCACATGATTTGGTATTTTATGGATGGCATTTACAAATCAAAACAAGAAGCAAGCCTTGATGAAACAGAAATGTTTAACCATTTTAACGTTTTGGCATCTGATTTTGATATTAAGTTTATTCAAAGCAAACGTACAGGCCGTTGGTGGATGCAAGCCCATAACAATGATGTTTTACCTTGTAGTAAAACAGATTATGTATTAGCAACTAACAATGAAATTCCAGAGCGTTGGATGCGATATGCAGAAAGACATTAAGTTTATGTTTTCTTATAACGTGTTTTTATTACTTTAGCGTTCTATTTCTTAATTGTAATAATCATCTTTATCGTATACTTTTACACTTTAATGTAAGCAAAAACAATTATTGAAGCATCTTGTTAAGTAATAGTTGATTGGTTATCAATTCAAACTTTGTATACGCATGAAGTGTAAAATATTTATCATATTTCTTTTGGCTTTTTTCCATTTGGCTAAAGCACAGCCATTAAGAAATGAATGGATAGACTATAACAAAACCTATTTTAAATTTAAAGTTGGTAAAAATGGATTGGTACGTTTAAGTCAAAACACATTGGCTGCTGCAGGTTTGGCTACAACGCCCTGCGAGCAATTTCAACTTTGGCGAAATGGTGTACAAGTGCCTATTCTTACAAGCATCACCACAGGTGTTTTTGGAGCAAGTGATTACATAGAATTTTGGGGGCAGCAAAACGATGGTTTACCTGATAATGCTTTATACAGAAACCCGGCACATCAAATAAACAATCAACTTAGTTTATCTACCGATACTTCGTCTTATTTTCTTACTACTAATTCCAACATCAGTCAAAATTTACGCATTAATGTAGTTGCAAACAATGTAGCAGCAAATGTGCTTCCTGTTGAAACTTCATTTAATTATAGCCATAGAGTAAATATAAAAGATAGAATTAACAGAGGTTTTGCTATTAATGTAGGAGAAGATGTGTACAGTAGCAGTTATGATTTGGGCGAGGGTTTTAGCAGCAGAGATATTACCAAGCCAAGCAACAACTTTACAATTCCTTTAGGTAATTTGTATCAGGCAAATACTGGCACAGCTACTTTATTTGCAGCACTTGGTGGTAATGCAGATAAAGCCCGTAGTGCCACAGTTGCAGTAAACAACTCAACTGTTATTACTCAAACTATAAATAGCTACAACAATGCTGTTTATAATGGCAATGTTTCTTTAAGTAGTTTTAATAATGGTTCTAATAACAATGTATTTGTAAATATTGTAACTACTGATGATTTTGATAGAATTATTGTAAACTACATTGAGCTTAATTATCAAAGGCAATTTAATTTTGGTGGCGATAGCAACTTTGTTTTTCAATTAGCAGCAAACAGCCAAGGCCATTTTTTACAAATTACCAATTTTAACAATAATGGCGTTGCTCCCATATTGTACGATATTACAAATAATAGGGCTTATTTAGGTAATATCGATGTTTCAGGTTCGGTTAGGTTTGCTTTGCCTCCATCAACTAGCACAACAAGGTTTATGTTGGGCTCTCGTAGTGCAGCTAATATTTTGCAAGTGAGCTCGCTTCAATCCAAAAAATTTGTAGACTATACTGCTACCACAAATCAAGGAAATTACATTGTAATTTCTCATCCAAGTTTAATTGCAACTCAAGGATTTAACGATTATTTAAACTACAGAAAAAGTAATACTGGCGGTAATTGGAATACTTTGGTTGTAGATATCAACGAAATAACCGATCAATTTGGCTTTGGAATAAAAAAACATCCATTAGCCATTCGTAATTTTTTAAGGTTTGCGAACCTCAGTTTTACAAATAAGCCAGAAAATGTATTTTTTATTGGAAAGGCTGTAACTTACGATCAATACAGAGCAAATGAAAACGCACCAAACATTGAGCAGTTAGATTTAGTGCCCACTTTTGGTTGGCCAGCAAGCGATGCCTTGCTTGTTAGTGCCAATAATGATCCTATTGCTATGTTTCCTTTTGGAAGGTTGTCGGCCATTAATAGTCAAGAAATTTTAGATTACTTAGAAAAAGTAAAAGAATATGAACAACAAGCAGCAAACACTACACAAACAATAGCTAACAAGCTTTGGATGAAACAATTGGTGCATGTTGCAGGAGCCGATGACCCAGGATTAGATGCTTTGTTGAGTTACTATTTAAATACCTATAAAGCCAAAGCTGTTGATACTTTAATGGGGGCAACAGTAGCCGATTTTAATAAAACTACAGGTAGCAGTATAAGCCCAATTACCATTGCAGATATGAATAAGTATTTTACACAAGGTATTAACTTGCTTACTTATTTTGGGCATTCGGCAGCAAGTGGCTTAAGCTATAATTTAAACGACCCCAACGATTATAATAACCAAGGTAAATACCCTACTTTTTTAGTAAACGGTTGCAGTGCTGGCAACTTTTTTGATTTTGATGGAATAAGATTTACCAATAAAACTAGTCTTGCCGAAAAATTTTTATTTGCCAAACAAAGAGGTGCTATTGCATTTATAGCTTCGTCTCACTTTGGACTTACAAGTTATTTAGATTTTTATTCTTCAGGATTTTATAAATCTATTAATGGAAGCGGGTATGGAAAAAGTATTGGTATTAACATGGCTGATGGTAAAAACCAGCTTATTTCAAGTGCTGGTTTAAACGATTATTTTGGAAGAACCCACGCTGAGCAATTTATTTTACACGGAGATCCTGCTTTAAAAATATATGCACATGCCAAGCCTGATTTTGTAATTGAAGATCCTCAGGTATCTGTTACTCCAAATTTTATTTCAGTTGCCGATAATAATTTTACTGTAAAAGCTTCTATTTATAACATTGGAAAAGCTACAGGCGATAGTGTACGATTAAGAGTAAGAAGAACTTATCCTGATGGAAGTTTTACAGATATTTTGAACGCCAAGATTAAGTCTATCAATTACCAAAAAGATACTACTATAACTATTCCAATTGTTGCTTTAAGAGATAAAGGAAACAATAGTATTTCAATAACTATTGATAGTGATAATTTGTATGATGAACTTAGCGAATCAAACAATACCGTAACCAAAAATTTTGTGATTTTTGAAGATGAGTTACGCCCTATTTTTCCTGTAAACTATGCTGTTGTAAATAAGCGTAACATAAAGTTAGCTGCATCAACCGCCAATGCTTTAGATGTTGTAAGAAGTTATGTGATGGAAATTGACACAACAGCTTTATTTAATTCGCCCATTAAAGCCTCAAGAACCATTAATAGTACAGGTGGATTAATTGAGTTTGACCCAGTATTAAACTTTACGGACAGCACTGTTTATTATTGGCGAGTTGCACCTGTTGCAGCAAGTGGCAACAACAGATGGTTTACAAGTAGTTTTGTTTATTTGCAAAATGCTAGTCGAGGTGGGTTTAATCAATCTCATTTCCATCAAATTACCAATGGTACATTTTTTAATATGATGGCTGATAGCATTTCAAGAAATTATCCATTTAAACCTATTACTCAATCACTTACTTTAAGAAATGCAGTTTGGCCTTATGGTGGCAGTGTTGATGAGCCATATAGTGTTGCATTGAACGATGCTTTAAATCCTACAATAAAAGGAATTTGTTATAGGCCATCAAATCTTACAATAAATGTTTTTAATCCATCTACTTTAAACGCAAAATTCAATGTTGGTACAGGAGCTTCTGGGCCAGGTCAATTTGGTAGTCAAAGTAATCAAGTGTGTACAGTTACGGGTAGAGAATATGATTTTGCTTTTGAAACAGGAAATAGCACTAGCAGAAAAGCTGCAATGGACTTTTTAGACAATCAAGTAAAAGATGGAGAATATGTAGTTGTACGATCTACAATTATTGAGCCACTAGGCTACACCTTTGCCAACGATTGGAAAGCCGATGAAGCTTTATTTGGTGCAGGTAATACTATATATCATAAGCTAAAAAATGCAGGATTTGCCGACATTGATTCATTTAACAGATTGAGATGTTTTGTTTTTATTTACAAGAAAAACGACCCAAGCTTTACACCACAATTTAGATTCAGCAATAGCTTTAATGATTTTATTGTATTTAAAGTAAATGTAACTACCATACCAAATAATGGTTATATAGCATCTCCAAGTTTTGGGCCTGCCAGTAAATGGTATAATTTTTTATGGAATGCTCGAAAAACAAATAGCCAAGATGTTGCTGTAGCAAAAATTGTTGGTATAAAAACAGATAATTCGGTAGATACATTGTTTACTTACAACGATACACAATTAAGCAATGATATTAGTGCAATTAGTGCTGTTACTTATCCTTATTTAAAAATTGTAATGCAAACTAGCGATACAGCTAATTTAACACCCTACCATTTACGTTGGTGGCGTTTAGTTGCTGATGGTTTGCCAGATGCTGCTGCTGCTCCAAATATTAGATATACTTTTAAAGATACTGTAGATATTGGCGAACCCATAAACTTTTCTTTAGCTTTTAAAAATGCAAGCGACATCAACTTTAATGATAGCTTACAAGTGGCTTTAAATGTCATTGATAAAAATAATATTGTACAACCAGTTCAGTTAAGAAAACTAAAACCAATAGTTGCTGGGGATACAGCTGTTATTAGAACCACAATTAATACTCAAAACCTAAGTGGATTAAATGGCTTAAATTTATATGTAAACCAAGCCAATAATCCTGTTGAATTGCACCAATTTAACAATTTTGCTTTTAAAAACTTTTATGTACGACCCGATGATAAAAATCCTTTATTAGATGTAACTTTTGATGGGGTAAGAATACTAAATGGTGATTTAGTAAGCAGTAAACCTGCCATAAGAATACAACTTAGAGACGATTCTAAGTTTTTAGCCTTAAATGATACCTCATTGCTTTCACTGCAATTAAAAATGCCCGATGGTAGTATTAAAAAGTTTAACTATGGTACCGATACATTACGTTTTGTTAGTGCCAATTTGGTTGGTGGTAATAATGTTGCTACTATTGAGTTTAATCCTAATTTATTAATGGATGGCACTTACGAACTATTTGTAATTGGTAAAGATAGAAGCAACAACCCTACAGCTTTAGTACAATACAGAATCAGCTTTGTGGTTAATAATAAACCCATGATTAGTAATTTATTTAATTATCCAAATCCGTTTACTAGCTCTACAGCATTTGTATTTACATTATCTGGAAGCAAAGTACCAAGTATGCTAAGAATTCAAATTTTAACAGTAACAGGAAAAGTAGTTAAAGAAATAAATAAAAACGAATTAGGCAACATACATATTGGACGAAATATAACTGAATACAAATGGGATGGAACAGATAATTATGGTCAAAAATTAGCTAATGGTGTTTATTTATACAGAGTAATTTGTAGCAATGAAGGTAATAGCCTAGAAAAATATACACTCACCGATAGTAATGGATTTGATGTAAGTACAGATCAGTATTTTAAAGGGGGATATGGAAAAATGTATTTAATGAGGTAATAGAAATATGGAAAACAACATCAATATACAATTCTACAAATCAAAGTTTGGTAATCTTATCATTGGAAGTTACCAAAATAAATTGGTGTTGTGTGATTGGCAGTTTAGAAAAATGAGGCAAGCCATAGATCAGCGAATTTGCAATTATTTCAAAGCTTCTTATAAAGAAAAAACTGATGCCATAATTGATCAAACAATTACCGAATTAGAGCAATATTTTAATAAAGAAAAAACAAATTTCACCATTCCAATAGATTTTGCAGGCAGTAGTTTTCAAATAAATGTTTGGAATGAACTTTTAAAAATTGAATATGGTACAACAAGTACTTATTTGCAACAAGCTGAAAAATTAAATAATAAAGAAGCAATAAGAGCTGTAGCTGCTGCTAATGGAGCAAATGCCATATCAATAATAGTGCCTTGCCATAGAATTATAGGAAGTGATGGAAACCTTGTTGGTTATGCTGGCGGTTTAACTGTAAAAGAAAAGCTTTTAGAATTAGAAGGTGCTATAAAGGAAATTAAAAATAACAATCAGCTAAAACTAGAATTTTAAAGTTGATATAAATTGTATAATTCTTAGTTCATTAATAAATAAAAAAGTCTATAACATAAAACTGTTATAGACTTTAACAATAGATATAAATTTAACTACGCTTTCTCAAAACGCTCAGCTACTTTAGACCAATTAATAACATTCCAAATTGCTGCTAAATAATCAGGACGTTTGTTTTGGTATTTTAAATAATAAGCATGCTCCCAAACATCAACCCCTAAAATTGGTGTACCTTTTACTTCTGCTACATCCATTAATGGGTTATCTTGGTTGGGTGTGCTTGTAATTTCAAGTTTACCATCTTTAACAATCAACCAAGCCCATCCGCTTCCAAATCTTGTAGTGCCTGCGGTAGCAAATTTGGTTTTAAAGTCTTCGAAACTACCAAAAGCTTCATTAATAGCATCTGCCAATTTTCCAGTTGGGGTTCCTCCAGCATTTGCAGCTAATGACTCCCAAAAAAAAGTATGATTCCAGTGTCCACCGCCATTATTTCTTACAGCAGGAGATATAGTTCCAGCTACAGCAACTAGCTCTTCAATTGTTTTATTTTCGTGTTCTGTACCAGCAATAGCCTTGTTTAAATTATCTACATAAGCTTGGTGGTGTTTTCCATGATGAATTTGCATGGTCAAAGTATCAATATGAGGCTCTAAAGCATCATGATTATAAGGTAAAGGTGCAAGTGTAAATGCCATAATTTTAAAATTTTTACAAAGGTATTTGTAAGTAATAAATTTAAACAATGTTTTTTGTAAAACGAAAAAAGGCCGCTTTAAGGCGGCCTTTTTTGTATGTTAAATCTAAATTTAGAATATTAGTAACCAGGATTTTGTTGCATTAATGGATTAACATTTAATTCTGTTAATGGTATTGGCAACAAGAATCTAAAGTTATTAGCTGGTAAAGTTGCAGCAGCTGTTGTAGGTGCATCAGCAGCATTTCTACTAACTGGTAAACCTTTACGTTTTAAATCCCAAAAACGGTGACCTTCATAAGCAAGCTCTTTATAACGTTCGGTCATAATTTCACTTACTGCAGCAGACTTAGAAGCTAATGTTACAGGAGCATAACCTATAATTCTAGCAGCTCTAAGCATGTTTAAGTCTGTTTCAGCACTATTAGCACCAGTAAAATTATTTAATTCTGCTCTGGCTTCAGCTCTTATTAAAACCATTTCAGCTGTTCTAAATACTTTTTCATTTACCACATGCTCTAAAGCAGAACCATAAGTTGTTCCTGCTGCTCCACGATATTTATTTACTAAAATACTAGGACGAGGTGCAACTAATAAAGGTTCTGTTCTAAAGTACGCTGCATAACGCACATCGTTAATTGGATCATAACTTGCTAACAAAGCAGTACTAGGAGCCCAAGTAACTTGAGAAATATTTGCACTACTAGGAGATGTTCCCATAAACAAGCTACCTAAACGAACTGATGTACTACGAACAACTCTCATAGAAAGCTCATTAGTGTTCGCATCTGTCCATAAACCGCCAAATGATGCTATTGGAGAAAGCGGTCTTGCATTAATAAATTCAGTTGCAAATGTTGATGCTGCATTCCAATCATTCATATACAAAGCAACTCTAGCTTGTAAAGCTGCAACACTTAGAACATTTGTACGGTTTAAGTCTGTTAAGTTATTTGGAACTAACAGTTTAGCAGCAGCTAAATCAGCATTTAATTTTTGGAAATATGGTTGCATTTGAATTCTTGCAACAGGATCTATACTTGGTGTTTCTTTATATGGCATTGCTAATCCAGTAGGTGTATAGTTGCCACAATAGTATCTAAAAGCATCAAAATGTGCCCATGCTCTTAGAAAAAGACATTCACCCCTTAATCTATTTTTCAAAACGATGTCTCCCGGACGAGTTGAATCAGCAACAGGCAATGCTTGTATCACCCTGTTTGCTCTATCAATCATTCTGTACAAATCACTAATCGCTGTAAAGTTGTCTCTAATTCCAACATCAGCATTGTTATATTGCCATTCATGTGTTGTTCCAGCATTGTAAAACTCGGCTCTTCTTACCTCATCAGCTAAAGTAAAATTTAACTGAATATTCATAACTGTTGAAAAACCAGAATATGCACCAATTACAGCAGACTCACAGTTTGCAACAGTTTTTAAAGCTGTACTACCAGCAATAATATCAGTTTCTTGTATATCTGTTACCTTTTCACAAGAGTAGAAGCCTAAACTTGCAAAAGCTATAAAAATTATTTTTTTAAGTTTCATTATTATCGATTTTTTAAAATTAGAAATTAACGTCTAAACCAAAGGTGATAATTCTTGGGTTAGGGAATTCATTCAAGCTAATGTTGTTGCTATCTTCAGGATCTGGACCTCTCCAAGGGCTCCAAATAGCTAAGTTTTGTGCTTGAACGTAAAATCTTGCATTTTTAAGTACAGTAGTTCCTCCAACTTTTAATTCTGGTACTCTATAAGCAACATTTAAACTTCTGAATCTTAAGAATCTAGCATCTTGAATATCTGATGAGTTGAAACCTCTATCAAATGATGGGCTTTGATAAAACACTTTGTCTCCTGGTTTTTGCCATTGTTGTGTAAGCAATCTTTTTGAAGCATTTACAGCAGTATGATAACCAGCTACACCTCTTGTAATCCAGTTTTCAATATTGTTATATCTATAAACTTCAAATTGATAAGAAAACTGAGCACCAATTGTTAATCTTTTGTATTCAATATCAATACCAAATCCACCAACGTGTTTAGGGATATAAGTTCCAAAATCAGCAAACTGTGGTGCAGTTAAACTTGTAGTTGGATTACCATTTGCATCTCTAAACAATGGGGCTCCTGTTGCAGGATCTGCACCCAAATAGTGTTGAGTATAGTGTGTTCCAAAAGGAATGCCAGCTCTAATAATACCAGTACCTGTTTGATATTCTGGCACACCGCCTAAAGACTCAATCATGTTATTATTGATTGAATGATTCCAATTAAGCGTTACAGTTAGATTTTTTTGTTTTACAACATCATAGAATAGGTCTAATTCCCAACCTTTATTGCTCATAGCTCCAGCATTTGTTGGAATAGACAAGCCGCCAAATCCACCAGTTAAAGGAGTAGCATAGTTAATGAATAATCCTTTAGTTCTATTAATGTATCTTTCGATAGTTATTCTTAACCTTCTATCAAACATAGCTAAGTCAACACCTACGTTTGTTTTTTCGATTGTTTCTAATTGCAAATTAGGAGTACCCGGATTTGTTGGAACTAAACCAGTAATTGTAGAACCAACAAATGAAGTAGTATTCCCAAATGTTGCTAATTGTGGTCCTAAGTAGTTTCCAATACTAATTAAACCCCCAGTGATTCCAAAAGCACCTGTAGCAACACTCTCAATGTTTGGTACAGAACCATATGAAACTCTTACTTTCATATCATTCAACCATTTAACGTCTTGTAAGAAACTTTCTCTTTTTGCATTCCATGTAACACCAGCTGACCAAGTAGTAATTGCTTTGTTATCTGGGTTTAAAATTCTTGATGTTTCGTCTTTTCTAATACTACCATTAAAGGTATATTTATTATCAAAACTATATCTCAATGTACCAAACAACGAAGCTATTCCATAACCAGATTTTGCACTAGTAGCAGGTTGTGACCAACCTGAACCAGTGTTAGGTATTAATCCAGCACCTTGACCAGTTTCATTAACTCTTAAATCTAAGTTAAATAATTGGAAACCTAACCCTTTTGAATATAACCTAAATGTTTCATAATAAACACCAGCATCAACTTCATGTTTTTTACCAAATCTCTTAGTGTAGTTTAAAGATGAAGTATTAACAAATTGAGAATTCAATCTGCTTGCTTCAGCTAAAAACCCACCACCTGTTCCAGGAACAGCGTTAGCTTGTAATGACCCTACATAAGAGTTAGCATAAATGTTTCTTATCCATTGCTCACTTGCAGCATCAACACCTATATTATGTCTAAAGGTTAAATCATCAGTAATTTTGAATGAAGCACCCAAGCTTGAAACTAATTTAACTTGTGAACGATTTACTATTGTATTTTGAATACCTTCTAAAACGTTACCAATTTGTTTTAAAGCCAAGTTAGTACTTGCACCAAAAATTAGGTTACCTTGAGCATCATAAGGATTTTCATAAGGCTTAGCTCTCCATGCCATTTGAAAGGCGTTACGAGCAGAGTTACCTCTTAATTCACCTTCAGAAAAATCTGTTAATGAGTATCCTAATTGGTTTCTAAAGTTTAAGGTTAATCTACCAATGGTTTGCTCAAAGTTAAAACGTAACGTGTAACGACGTAATCTTGAGCCTAAGTCTGTACCTTTTTGATCAAAGTATCCTACACTAACATAATATTTATTGTTTGCAGAACCACCACTCATATCCAACTCTTGATTCATTGAAAATCCTTGACGGAACAAAATTTTTGAATAATCCATATCTATTCTAGATAAGCTATCCAATAAAAAAGTTCTTCTTGCTTGAACTGCTGGAGCAGATGTTGCAAATGTTGGATTGTTAGGTGAATATTCCCAACCTGGAGTACCTGTTAATCTTAGACGTTCTTCATACTGCAAAATTTCTTTGGTATTCATCATATCAAAGTTTGTTGCATTTGGTGCTTGTGTAAAACCATATTGAGATCTGTAGCTAAACTTAGGTGCACCTGATTTTCCTTGTTTTGTAGTAATTACAATAACACCTAAACCGCCTCTTGCTCCATATAAAGCTGCTGCACTAGCATCTTTTAAGATGTTGAAACTTTCAAAATCGTTAGGATTTAAAGTGGCAAAGTTTGCAGCCGCTATTGGCACACCATCTACTACATATAAAGGCTGAGTTCCAGCACCAGTAATAGATTGAATACCACGAATTGTAATGTTGGCACTTGTACCTGGCTGACCAGAACCAGAATTTACCAATAAACCCGGTGCTCTACCCTGTAAAGCTTGGTCGAAAGCTCCCATAGGAGTGTTTTCAACTACTTTACCAGAAAGTGTAGTTGCTGCACCCGAGAATTGTGTTTTCTTTGTGGTATTATAACCCGTAGAAACAACCACCTCCTCAAGAGACTTATCATCATTAGCTAACGTTACATTAACACTTGATTTTCCTGCAATTGACACCTCTTGTGTTGCAAAGTTTACTGATGAAATAACTAATGCTTTTGCATTTTGAGGTACTTTAATGGTAAAACTTCCGTCTTTACCAGTAATTGTTCCTCCCTTTGCTCCTTTAACTTGCACAGAAGCATTTGCAATTCCTGCTCCTTTGTCGTCTACTACTTTACCAGTAATAGTAACTGTTTGAGCCAACACGCTTCCCAAAAACAACATAAAAGTTGTTAAGAGTAATCCGAATTTTTTCATTTTTTTAAAGATTTGTTAAATAATGATTTTCAATTAAGACAGCAATATTAGGGTAATGCTGCATAAATTTTAACATTAATTTACATTTCCTTAACATTCCATTTGCTTTTTTGGGAAAATAGTCTTCTTATCAGTTTGATTTGTAAACTTTTTACACATATCTAGTTTTTGATTTCTTAAACCGTACAAATCTATATTATAACAATTTTTTGCTTTAATTGCTTTTTGTCTACAAACAAATTAATCATATAAACGCCCTTAGGCAGGTTTTGAGCTGGAATTTTAAAATTGTTTTTTCCTATGGTAGAATTAATGGAAACTTCATTGATAACTTTTCCTTGAGTATCATAGATTAAAAGTTTTGGTTTTGCAAAAGTTTTTTGCTCATAAGCAATAGTAAAATTTCCATTGCTTGGATTTGGATATACTGCAAAAAAGTTATCACTTATTAAAATGGGATCTATAAATGTTGGCACTACAGCAATATCTGCACTTGTAAGTTGACAACCATTGGCGTCTGTAGTTCTTACTTTATAAGTACCATTGGATGTAACTGTAAGTTTTTGATTGTTTTCGCCAATCATATCTACATTATCTTTAATCCATTGATAGCCCAATGCCAAACTGCTTGTTAAGGTATCTACTTGTTTAGTAATTGTTGGAGCTGTTGAGGTGGTTGAATTTATAGCTACTCTATCGCTTGGGTTATCTAAAGATTTTACCATCATATCATAAAAATAATAATAAAATCCTTGGAATCCTGTACCCCCACCATTTATTAAATTATTACTAGGAATAGTAACTAAACCAGGAATAGTGAATGGATAAGGGCTGCCCGTAACTCCATTATTTCTAAATATATTGGCAACTCCATCTGTTTTTAGCACAATTGAATGGCTGCCTGCCGGTAATGTTAGACCAAAATTATATACGTGTCCTAAATCTGCAGCATCGTTAACTGCCAAAGCTCCCGTTTGTTGTGTTGGTCGAGATGCTATGGCATCTAATGAAATACTGTCTAATCTAAAATATCTGTAATCACCAGTTGTAGGGTCTACGCTAGTAATATCAACTACAAGAATGCTAATCTTTCCAGGAAAAGCGGTGTATAATCTTGATGATTCTAGCACTATTGGCTTATCTGAAGTATAATTTATATAATTACCGCCATTGGCTTGATACCCTCCTCCAAAACTGTTTTTGTTTATGGTGATAGAAGATTTTGCCCCACTACCTAAAAAGTAAGTTGGTAATATACTCGTACTAGTTGTATTTGTGCCAGCTGCAATTGGTGTGGTTGATGTATTACTATTGTACCAAAAATAATTTGTATTGGCGGTTGTATTAGTAGCTTTTAATAGTGCATTTGTGCCACAAACAACTGCGGTGCCTGTTGGGTTACTTGACTTATTTACAATGGTAACATCTGCAGATTTACTATTGTTGTTGATATTTTGATCATTTGTTGGATTTATAGTAGCACTTAAGTTGTATGTTGTATTGGCCAAAAAGTTAAATGGGGTTTGCAACGTATAATTTACAAATTTGCCTGCATTTATTGTTGGGGCGTATGTTCCTGTTATGGTTGCTTGCGTTGTTGCTCCTGTTTTAACAATTACAGTTATTGGCACACCTGTAGTAATATTTGTTGATCCGTCGTTTTTTAATCGTACTGTTATAAACTGATTGCCACTTGCAAAACTTCCTGAGGTTGGGCTTACTATATCTTGAATACTAACATCAAGTGCTGCTTTTGTAAACTGAATTCTATAATCTTCTGTTTCACCTCGAGTGTAACTGTTACATGAGGTTACTGCTGCTGCATCATTAGTTTCTTGAGTTACTACCCTCATAATTGTAAATCCATTTGTTGGAATGGTTGATGGAGTGGTGATGTTGGTTGTAAATGCTGTGTTATTAGTAGAAATTACGCCACTAGTTGCCACAAGCTCATTGGCATCGGTAAATACACCATTTTGATTATAATCAATATACACTTTTACAACTTTTGCCACAACTGTTGCATCGCAACTATTTAATGTTATTGATAAAGGATAGGTTTTGTTGGGTTCAATATTTCCTGTGATATTGGTAAAGTTGGTATAGCTTGTGCAGCCAGCAGTATTGGTGTTATTTATATTTGAAAAACTCACATTATCTATTCTTGCTCCAGCTGTTGATGTTGGTGCTGATGCACAAATTGAAGTTCCTCCAACCCCACTTATAATTAACGAAAACGCTTGCTGACCTCTTTGAAGGGTATTTTTGTGTGTGATGGTTATGGTATAAGTTGCTCCAGGAATTACGTCGTCTACCTCAACTCTTTCTACATTATCTCTAAAATTATCGCCTCGTGTGGCTGCACTTGCAGGACTAGCAGGATTTAAAACCCAAGGTGTATAGGTGGTTGCTCCTCTTGTAATTCGTACATCTAAATCGTTAATCAGTTTTAGTGTAGCATCGTTAATGGTATTAGTAGCTAAAACATTTCCTCTAACATCTGTCCAAGCAATGGTGGCCATTAATTTTCCTTTGCCACTTGCTATTACATTTAATGTATAGCTTTGACCATTTAATAAAGTTTGCTCTATAATTCTGGAACTGATATTATTGTTGGTAATTACAGTTGCACTTTTTTCTGCATCAAATACACCCCAACCCATTTGATAATCTGGCCCTTGATTTGCTCCAGCTTCGTTAGCTGTATGAATAGACAATGCTTTTAATGTTGCACCATTTAATAAAGCACCTCCATTTAATTGTGCATACAATTCTTGCAATAAAATTAAACTTCCAGAAACGTTTGGCGTAGCCATACTAGTGCCACTATACATTTCATACGAGTTTACGTTGGTTGCTGTACTACTTAAAACATCAACACCATCAGCCACAACATCTGGTTTTATTCTACCATCATCTGTTGGGCCCCAACTACTCATGGTACTTTGTACAACATCACTTGGACTATTATAGCCTCCTTCAATTCCTTGAACAGACCCAACTGTTAAAATATTTTTGGCACAACCATAGGTTGGAATAATATCGTATCCATTATTGCTACTAATTCCTGCTGGTCTGTTGCCTGCTGCAACCATGTTTCCTAAGTTATCGTATCTAAAATAAGGCTGACCAACAGCTGGCCCATTTTCTGTTCTATTATTGCCTGCAGATTTTACAATAAGATATTTAGGAGTATTGTACATTATTGAATCCCACAGTTGGGCTTCTTCGTTGTAAAAACCAAATTTATAATCTTCAAATGTGCCTGGGTCGCCATAAAATTCCCAATTTGTACCATTATATCGCCAACCTGCCACACTTCCATAGCTATGATTTGAAACCAGTAAACCATTTGCTGCTCCAAGCATTTCAGACAAATGATTATTAAAATCGTAGCATTGTAAATTAGTTGTTCCAAATGCCATTCCTTTTGCAGCAGGATTTATACCACTTGCAATCATTGTGCCTGCTACATGAGTAGCATGGCTGCTATTGCTTGCAGCAACATCTTTTTGTGTTACTCTACCTGTAAGCTCAATATGATTAGGCATTATTCTTCCTCCATCCCAAATGGCTAATTTGCTAGCTACAGAACTTGAAGAGCCAGATAAGTTTAAACCCAATCTTCCTCCACTCCATAATTGATTGGTGCCTGTGGTTGATGCTGCTACTACATTACTTTGTGTAGCAGTATAAAGGGGCATTCCATTTGAACTTATGCCTGTGAGAATTATAACTTCTTTAGATGAATTGCTTGATGTTAAAACCAATGGCCAGTTTTTTTCTTTGGCAGTTTTTAGTAAAACCTCTTGTTGCTGTTTTTCTTTTTGAGATTGAATTTTTGCAGCTTCTTCTAAACTAATTGTAGTAGCTTTTTGTGCTATTAGTGGCAGAGCAAAAAATATTGCCACTACTGTACTAATTTTTTTAAATGAAAATTGCATAACCATATAACTTGTAAAGGTATTTATTTAGATGCAATTGAAAAGCAGTTTGTGGCTTTGTTTTTTTAAATCGATTCAAATGAACCTGTTTGTTTATTTTTCTTCACATTTCCTGCTTCAAAATATTGTCCATTCATAGCTACATAAACCCCAACAGGCAAGGTTTGTACAAAAGCAATGGCACTTCCTAAATTAAATAATCCATCGCTACTACCAAACTTATAAGGAATCATTGCTCCTGTAAGTACAATGGTTTTATTGGTGATATGTTCTGCTAAAAGTTCTGCTGTTTGTGTCATTGTATCTGTGCCATGAGTAATGATAATTTTATCTTCATCACAATTTTCACATTGATATATAATCAATTGGCGGTCTTCTTCTGTCATTTCCAAGCTATCAATCATCATCAATGTTCTTATATCAACATCAACTTTACTTCGTCCAAGTTTCAACATTTCAGGCAAATGAGTGTCTTTAAAATACAAAGAGCCGTTCAATTCATTGTATTCTTTATCAAAAGTACCTCCTGTTATAAAAATTCTAATGCTCATGTTGAATATTTAAAACAAAGATAATGATTGCTTTATGTAAAGCACATTATCTGTTGTGGCATTATACGTGACATTTGATTAATTAAGTACATAAAATGTTGAATTTGTCTAAATATCTTATAAATAATTGATAATCAATTAAACACAGCATTGCTTATTGAATCTTTACATTATTTTCACTAAAAATTACTAGTATGTCACACCCACTTTTGTGTTGGGATATTTATTTAGATGCAAAGCAAAGGCGATTAGAACTAGCAACAGACCTCAACGCTATACATAATATGATTCTTCAATTTAATTGGAATGTTATTGATAACTTTATTGAACATGCATTACTTTGGCAAGGTTCTACCATAGTAATTACCAACTTAAACGCTGAAATTATTTTTGCCAGCGAAAATATTTTTAAAATGACAGGCTACAACGCCCAAGAAATTATTGGAAAAAAACCAACTATTTTTCAAGGTGCTGCAACCGAAACCAATCAAAAAGAATTGATAAAAGCGTCAATCTCTAATCAACAACCCTTTGAAGCTGTTTTAACGAACTATAAAAAAGATGGCACCCATTATAAATGCCATATACAAGGTTTTCCTATGTTTAATAAAACAGGTAAGCTCATCAACTTTGTTGCTATTGAAAAAGCTGCTTAAGTGGCCAAAAAAACTCAACCTAGGTAGGCTTAAACTAATTGCTTTTGTATTTATACCGTTACTAACTTATACAAAGCCTACCTTTGCCACTATATATGAAAAGTGGATTTGTAAATATTTTTGGTAAACCCAACGCTGGTAAAAGCACTTTACTAAATGCTTTAATGGGCGAAAAATTGGCAATTGTTTCGCCAAAAGTGCAAACCACTAGGCATCGTATAAAGGGTTTTTTAAATAAAACAGGTGAATATCAAATAGTTTTTAGTGATACTCCAGGAATCATAGAAACTAAATATAAGCT
>JBMLOR010000029.1:0-10852 GCA_049242865.1 Chitinophagaceae bacterium
CTACAACAGAACCTTTAATCATTACAGATGCCCCCGTAAGTGGCGACTTTTTAACTGATTCTACTACCAAACCAGAGATGCTTGTTTGAGCATTCAAATAAAATGTTGCAAAAAGCATAAACAAAAGTGTTAAATTTTTCTTCATAATAGTTTATAATTTTTAGCAATATTATTCACTGAATTTTGAAATTTCTTCAATTCTAATAAAAAATTATTGGTTATAACTAAAAGTAATAATTTAGCATTCTTAAATTAATTGTCAACTATGGAAGATTTTCGTTTAAGAGTTTTCTTATCTGTCAGTAAACATAAAAGTTTTACAAAGGCAGCTTCTGAACTATTTGTATCACAACCTGCAGTAACAAAAAATATAAAGCAACTTGAATCAGATTTAGAAATACAGTTGTTTGAACGTAAAGGAAGTTTTATCTTACTTACAAAGGGCGGGGAAATTTTTTTAAAACATGTATATAAAATATTTGATATATATCATGAAATACAACTAGACCTTGGGTTAATTAAGAATAATAAACAGGGTGCCTTAAAAATTGGTGCAAGTACCACTGTTGCACAGTATTTTATTTCGCCTATTTTGGCTTCTTTTTATGAGCAATTTCCAAAAATACAGTTGAGTTTATTAAATGGTAATACTTTACAGATTGAAAATGCTTTACTTGATAAAAGTATTGATATAGGCTTAGTTGAAGGAAAAAAACATAGGCCAGGATTAAAGTATATGGATTTTATTGAAGATGAATTAGTTGCTGTGGTACATAGTAAAAGTAAACTATCAAAAAATCAACAAATTGCCTTAGAAAATTTATACGAAATTCCTTTAGTAATGAGAGAGCGTGGCTCAGGAACATTAGAGGTTATTGAATCTGCTTTAAAAGAAAATGGCATTAAATTAGGTAACCTAAATGTAATTATGCATTTAGGAAGCACAGAAAGTATTAAATCGTTTTTAGAGTTTTCTAATGCTCTTGCTTTTTTTTCGTTAAAAGCCATTCAAAAAGAAGTTGAAAAAGGTGAATTTAAAATTTTGCAAATTGAAAATTTTAGAATACTCCGTAAATTCTCGTTTGTTCATGTTCAAGGTTTTCAAGATAGTTTGTCTACTAGTTTTATACATTTTTCTAAAAAGCATTATAACCAAAAGTAATTATCAATCCAAAATTGCTATTTCAATTTTGGAAGCTTAAAAATAGTTTTGAATAATGAATTACAAAATTGTTGTATTGATAGGTGCATTAATTGCTTGTGCAATACCAAATGTAATTTCATCGAGCATAGCATTATTATTAGGTATTTTTTACTCAATACTTATAGGAAACGAGCAACCAAAACAAACTTCAAAATGGGGAGGTTATTTACTAAAAACTTCCATTATTGGTTTAGGATTTGGAATTAATTTAAATGTACTATTTAATGCTGGCAAAGAAAATGCACTAGTAACAAGTTTTTTTGTGTTTGGTACACTTGGTTTTGGATTTTTTTTGGCAAAATGGATTGGATTACCCAAAAGAATTGGATTGTTAATTTCCACGGGTTCAGCAATTTGTGGAGGAAGTGCTATTGCAGCAGTTGGTTCAGTTACAAAAGCAAACTCAAATGAATTATCAGTATCAACAGGAGTTGTTTTTTTATTAAATGCTTTAGCGTTAATCAGCTTTCCTGCAATAGGTCATTTATTAAATTTAAGTGAACAACAGTTTGGAACTTTTGCAGCAATTGCCATTCACGATATGAGTTCTGTTGTAGGTGCAGCATCTAAGTTTGGTGAAACTGCATTGCAAGTTGCATCAATCACTAAAATGTTAAGAGTGCTGTGGATTATACCTGTTGTTTTAGTAATTGCATTTAAAATCAGTGATTCTAAAGATGGGCTTAAAATTCCAAGCTTCATTATTCTATTTATAATTGCTTCTTGTATTTATAGTTTATTGCCTCAATATCAGCAAGTTTATTCACTGCTGTATAAAATTGCAAAACAATTAATGATAGTTAGTTTATTTTTAGTGGGTACAACTATTTCTGTATCTAATTTAAAACAAGTAGGCAAAAAGGTAATCATACATGCCACTTTATTGTGGGTTATAATATGTAGCTTAGTTTATATTTATGTAAAATTATTCATTAAATAAATTTTTAAAACAATGCGTGAACAAGCTTTTAAAAGTGTTGACATAAGAACAACTGAACGTGTAATTGAAGTTGGTTGGTTTGATGATTTGTGCAATGGTGATACTGCTTATTTAGGAACTATAGATGAGGCACGAAAAAGTAGTTACGAACATTGTGCTGATATTATGAAAACAGCTGATAAGCTTGGATTTGGTAATATTCTTTTGCCAACTTCTTATGTTGTAGGGCAAGAGGTTTTACCATTTGCAGGAGCAATGGCTCCTCAAACTAAAAATCTTAATATGCTAACTGCTATTAGAACAGGTGAAATTCATCCACCCATGTTAGCAAGGCATATTGCAACTTTAGATCACATGTTAGAAGGCAGACTAACTATAAATATCATCAATTCGGATTTGCCAGGGTTAAAAGAAGATCATGAATTGAGATATAAGAGATGTAGCGAAGTAATTGAAATTTTAAAACAAGCTTGGACTCAAGATAGAATTGATTTTGAAGGAGAAATATATAAATTACACATGGATGCTAAGCCTGCAAAACCATATCAACAAAATGGGGGCCCTTTATTGTATTTTGGAGGAATTTCGCCTGGCTCAAAAGATGTTTGTGCAAAATATTGTGATGTTTTTTTAATGTGGCCCGAGCCCGAAGAAAGTATTTATGCCACTATGCAAGAAATGAGTAAACGTGCAGCTAGCTACAATAGAAAATTAGATTTTGGAATGCGTTTGCATGTAATTGTTAGAGAAACAGAAGAAGAGGCAAAAAATTATGCCAAACAATTGATGTCGAAATTTGATGCTGAAGTTGCAGATATGTTAAAAACAAGAACTCAAGATTTTAAATCAGCAGGTGTATTAAGGCAAGATGAGTTTAGAAAATCAGCAGATGCTGATGATTTTATTGAGCCCATGCTTTGGACTGGAATTGGAAGAGCAAGATCTGGTTGTGGTGCTGCCATTGTTGGTACTCCAGAACAAATTATAGAAAAAATGAATCGATATATGGATATGGGTGTAAGGGCATTTATACTGTCAGGCTATCCATTAATTGAAGAATGTGAATATTTTGGAAAATTAGTATTACCACATTTAAAAACAACAAAGCTTTCTGTTTTACAAGGAAGAACTCCAATTAAAAAACCAATTACACCACTTACATAGTTTAAAAATTACAAAAAGAAATTAATCTATGAAAAATCTAAAAAGCTATTTCAAGTGAGGTAGCTTTTTTTGTGCTTTCTACTAAAATGCTGAAGTTTTTTATTACATCATGTATGCTTTAAGTTTTTATCATCTCTATTTATTGGGTAATTTGTATGTTTTAGTAGACGATTTAGCATGTTAAGTTTTCTTTAACACACATTATCCTTCATAAAAACCGTTGGTACAAAAAACAAATTTTTCTGTAACAACTTTTTCAAAAACGCGTCTCATAGTTATACAAAATCAAAAATCAAATAAAAAAACAAAATCAAAAAATCATGAAAAAAATTCTTTTAACAGCATTCATTGCTGCAAGTACATTAAGTTTAAGTTTCGCTAAAACTGGCGACGAAAAAAAAGTAAGTTACAAAGTAATCACTGAGTTTTCAAACAACTTTAGCGATGCCGAAAATGTAACATGGAAAGTTACAAGCGAGTACATTAAGGCTACTTTTGTAATGGATGAGCAAACCATGGAAGCATTTTTTAATAATAATGGTGAAATGTTTGCAACTAGTAAAAAAATGGCTTTTAATAAGTTGCCAAAAAAAGCAATAACTACCATTACTACTAATTATCAGTTTCCTCCTTACGAACTTAAAGAGTGTATAAAACTTACAAATAGTGATGGAGTTGAAAAGTATTATGTATCATTAAAAAAAGAAAATAAAACTACAGTTTTAGAAATAGATGCTGCTGGTTATGTAAAAACATTTAACTAGTTTTTGGGTACAAGGTTTGTTAAATATGAGTAGCTCTTTGCAATTTTTTGCAAAGAGCTTTTTTTGTTAGTTATGTAAAATTCTCCCCAAAAAATTAACAAATAAATTTTAATTACAACAACTAATACATTTGTACAATGCAACAATATCATCAATTACTGCAACATATACTTGATAATGGAGTATTAAAAAGCGATAGAACTGGAACTGGAACTTTAAGTTGTTTTGGTTACCAAATGCGTTTTAATTTAGAGCAAGGATTTCCTTTGGTAACTACCAAAAAGCTACATATAAAAAGTATTATTCACGAATTGCTTTGGTTTTTAAATGGCGACACCAACATAAAATATCTTAATGATAATGGTGTTAAAATTTGGGACGAATGGGCCAACGAAAATGGCGACCTTGGGCCAGTTTATGGTAAACAATGGCGAAGCTGGGAAAATAAAAATGGAGATACCATTGATCAAATTGCAGAGGTAATTCATCAACTAAAAACTAATCCAGATAGTAGAAGAATCATTGTAAATGCTTGGAACGTTGGCGAGCTTAAACAAATGGCTTTAACACCTTGCCACGCTTTATTTCAGTTTTATACAACTCCACCTCCTGTAGGTATAAAAGGAGGTAAACCTAAGTTAAGTTGCCTGCTTTATCAGCGAAGTGCAGATGCTTTTTTGGGTGTTCCATTTAATATTGCATCTTATGCCCTTTTAACCATAATGGTTGCACAAGTATGTGATATGGAGGTGGGCGAATTTATACACAGTTTTGGTGACGTGCACCTTTATACCAATCATTTAGAGCAAGCTAAATTACAACTTACACGAGTACCTTATGATTTACCAACTTTAAAAATTAATAAGGAAGTAAAAGATATTTTTAAATTTAAATTCGAAGATTTTGAAGTAGAAAATTATCAATTTCATCCACACATAAAAGCAATAGTTGCAGTATAATATGCTAATAAATTTAATAGTTGCAGCAAGCACTAACTACGCTATTGGTAAAAACAATGATTTGCTTTGGCATTTACCAAACGATATGAAGTTTTTTAAACAAACAACTTGGGGAATGCCTGTAATTATGGGCAGAAAAACGTTTGAAAGCCTTAAAGGTAAACCATTAAATGGGCGATTAAATATTGTATTAACACAACAAGATAATTTTATTGCTACAGGTGCTATAGTTGTACAAAATCTAGAAGATGCTTTGTTTGTAGCACAGCAACATTTATATAAGCAAGTTTTTATTATTGGTGGTGGCGAATTATATAAACAAACCATTAAAAAAGCTGATGCCATTTACCTAACAAGGGTACATACCATTATTGATGGAGATGTTTTTTTCCCTGAATTTAACCAACTTGATTTTAAACGCACTAGCAAATTTGATTATGAACCTGATGAAAAGCATGCTTATGCCTACAGTTTTGAGAAATGGGAGAAGTAAAAATGATGTTAAAGCTTTTATTCAATTTGTAATTTAAAACTATTACCAATTTTATAACACTATAGTTAATCAACTGTATAATTTTGATTAAAAATAAAATACATGGAAGATAACAACCAACAACAAAACCAATTGAATATTGAAATTAGTGAAGAAATGGCCGAAGGTGCTTATGCCAATTTAGCTGTAATTACGCATAGTCATGCTGAATTTGTAGTAGATTTTGTGAATGTTATGCCAGGAACACCCAAAAGCAAAGTAAAAAGTAGAATCATATTTACCCCAATGCATGCTAAAAAGTTTATGAAAGCATTAATTGATAATGTTCAAAGGTATGAGGCTGCAAATGGTACAATTAAAGATTTGGAGCAAATTGAAATACCAATGCAATTTACAGGACCCGCCGGTCAAGCCTAAACTTAACAATACTATCTTTTTTAAAACACTAAAGCCCTGAAATTTCAGGGCTTTAGTATACTTACTCATTGCATTACACAACAAAAATGTTAATTATGTACAGTTTCTTCGATAGTTGCATTTATTTTTCTATCAACAATAGCGTCTTTCATGGCTTTTAAAGTTTCATATTCCCCATTTTTTACGGCGTATTTTCCTTGAAAGTGAATTATCATGGCACATTGCTCAGCTTGCTCTTCGTTATGACCACAAACAGCGATTAAACTTTCAATTACCCATTCAAATGTGTTTACCTCATCATTCCATACCACCAAACTATATGGATATTTTTGTAAAGTTGATGTGTGTTTAAAAGGTTTAATATCAATATCTGTTAATAAAGCCATATTGCAAATGTAGTATTGAGCAATTAATAAACGAATCCTTTTTTTATAGATTGTATGCTTTGTTACTTTTTTTTTATTGTGTAATCACAGATTTTTTTCAAAAAATATTTTTATACAGTAATAATGCTTTGCTGTGATTGATGGTTATGTGTTTCTTGCTTTTTCAATTATCAAATCTATAAATTCATTGGTATACAACTCTTTAAGTGCAGCATATTTCTTTTTATCATGGTTAGATTTAGCAGCAAGTTCGTGTTTAAGTTGTTGATAATGGTTTTTTGCCCATTCGTGTTCACGCAAATAATTTCTCATTAAAATATGTCTTTCTAAAGCTTTGCTATTGCTTGGGCAAACATATAAATGGTGCCTAATATTATCTAATGTAATATTTTGGTAGTTTCCTGTTCTTTTAAATACTTCCCTACCTTCAATACCTTGATTTCCGTTGTGGTAGTATCCTATGCTTTCTAAATTTTTTTTAATAATTTCAAAATCCATTACATTATAAAAAATAATATCAATATCAATAATTGGTTTTGAATCTAAATTTGGGATTGCTGTACTGCCAACATGCTCAATTTCACAACTCACATTACTCAAAACTTTTAGTAATTCAGTTTTTAAGTTATTAAAGTAAACTATCCATTGATGAGTATAAGGGTGAAGTATTGACATAAATCTTTTGTATTAATCTACCTCCTCACCTTTCGAAGCTTGTAACAACATAAACCATTCTTCATCGGTAAGCTGAATAGCTTTTGCTTTTTTTGCTTTTACTAATCGCTCTATTTTTGTAGTACCAACAACAGGTAAAATATTTGAAGGATGTTTTAAAATGAATGAAATTAAAATTTCGTTTGCACCACAATTGTATTTTTCAGCTAATTGCTTGGTTATTTGTTCAATACTTCTAAATCTAGGATGAGTTTCATCGGTTAAAATTCCACCACCTAAAGGAGCCCACCCCATTGGAGTAATTTTATGTTCCATGCAATTATCTAGACTTCCATTAAATAATTGTTTGAGATTAACAATAGAAAATTCAATTTGGTTGTAATCAATTTTTACATAAGAAATAAGCTGATTGATGTGATGAGGTAAAAAATTAGAAACTCCAAAACTTAAAATTTTTCCAGCCTCCTTTAATTTTTCAATAGCTGTAGCTACTTCGTTTGGGTGAAGTAAAGGATTTGGGCGGTGGATTAAGAAAACATCAATATAATCGGTTCTAAAATTTTTCAAAGATTGTTCTACACTTTTTATAAGATGATTTGCAGAAGTGTTGTAAGATTTAATTTGATGGGATGGTCTGTTTACAGATACCATTTGAATGCCAGCTTTGGTAATTAACTGCATTTTAGCACGAAGAGATGGCTCATTGAGCAGAACCCTTCCAAACTCTTCTTCAGTGGTATAATCACCATAGATATCTGCATGATCAAAACTTGTTATACCATTTTCAATACAAAGCTTTATCAGTAGATCATAATCATTTGTTGAAAAATTTGAACCCCATACGCCCCAACGCATACATCCTGCAATTGGTGATGAAAGTGAAGGTTTTAACTGTTGTGTGTTCATGTATTATTTCTTTTATATTTAAATAATAAATTTATTGTATATGTTTGTTTTTTACAATTGTTTTAATAAAAATATTAAAAATACAAAGCATTTCAATACAGATTACATCACTTTTAATTTAAACCACTTTTATTCAAACAATTCTGGTTGAGCGTTATCGGGTTTTGGAGCTTGTTCCCAATGCATTTGAACGGTTTTTGAAAAGTCTAAAAGTTTTGCTCCTATGGCTTTGTAGCCCATTACTTCCACCATTTTACTAATCTTTAACTTTCCTTTGCGTATTTGGTCGCCCCGTCCTTGTTGAACGGCAAGTACGGGTTCTTCTAAAGTTGTAACAGTTGTTACAGTATTTCCATTTCCTTCTTTTATAAAATTGTATTTTGTTTTTAATGTAGAAGTTTCAATTTTAAATCTCTTTACTGTGAATTGAGTTTTCTCAACATCATGGTATACAGCAGTTACAATTTTTGAAGCATCAAATTTTTCGATAAGTATTACTTTGTCGGCTTCAAATCTTTGGGTAAAATCTTGGTCAGTGATTTCGTACAAACCATCTGAATACATTACTAAAATTTTGTCGTGCTCTTCAAAGCTACCTAAAAGTGTACCTTTTTCGTCAGCATTAATTCTTCCAAATTGGGTATCGTACCAAATTTTTCTGCCTGCCAAAGTGCTTCTTCCAGCTTGTTTAAATTTGATAGATTTTATGGGATATTTTGTTGCAATGTTTCCTTGGCTGCTTCTTCCTTTGATTTCAATTTCTTCGAAGTAAAATTCAATTTCTTTATTTCTTGCACTACAATTTGGGCTCAATAAAATTTTTACCATTTCGGCCTCGCCATTTGGATTTGCCGAAAAATAAAGTACTTTACTTTTATCACTCCCCTTTGTAAGATCGTACTCTTTTTCTCTTGTTATACCAGTTACGTTAAATCGTTTTGCATAGCTAACGCCGCTTGCTCCATCAACATAAATTAAATTGTAGGTTGTACGTTCATCATTCTTTTTAAAAATGGCAGCATGTAAAATATCTTTTCCAATAAAGTTTTTGTCGCCAACTTTAACCACCTTCATAATACCCTTTTTTGTAAAACAAATAATATCATCAAGGTCGCTACAATCGAATAAAAATTCATCTTTCTTTAAACTTGTACCAACAAAGCCTTCTTCTCTATTAATATAGAGTTTAGTATTGGCTATGGCAATTTGTTGAATTTTAATGTTATCAAAAACTTTAATTTCAGTTTTTCGTTCTTTGCCTTTGCCATACTTTTTTAATAAGTTTTCAAAGTAAGCAATTGTGAATTCTGTAAGATGCTCAAGATGATATTTTGTATTGGATATTTCATCTTCAATACTTTTAATTTGAGCATTTAGTTCATCAATATCTAGTTTATAAATTCTACGAACTGGTTTTTCAGTAAGTTTTACTACATCTTCTCTAGTAACATCTCTATTTAATTTTTTACGAAACGGTAGAAAAGCTTTTTCGATAGATTGTAATACAATTTCCCAAGTTTCGTGCTTTGCTTCAAGTTCTTTATAAATTTTTTCTTCGAAGAAAATTTTCTCTAAAGAGGTGTAATGCCACTTATCCTCTAGCTCTTGTAATTTAATTTTTAGCTCTTGTTGTAACAAATTTTTGGTATGCTCAACGCTAGATTTCAGTAACTCTTGTACACCAATAAATCTTGGTTTTTGTTGGTCGATAATACAAGCATTAGGACTAATACTTACTTCACAATCTGTAAAAGCATATAGTGCATCAATTGTAATATCTGGCGAAATTCCAGGAGCTAATTCAATTACAACTTCTACGCTTTTGCCTGTAAATTCAGTAACTTTTTTAATTTTAATTTTTCCCGAATCATTAGCTTTAGTAATACTTTCACAGAGTTGTGATACTGTAACACCAAAAGGTACATCACGTATCACTAAACTTTTTTTATCTAACTCTTCAATAAAACAACGCACCCTTACTTTTCCACCTCTTGCCCCTTCGTTGTAATTACTTACATCAATCATTCCACCAGTTTGAAAATCTGGATAAAGTTCGAATTTTTTGCCTTTTAAGTGTTTAATAGCTGCATCAATAATTTCACAAAAATTGTGTGGTAAAATTTTGGTAGAAAGCCCAACAGCAATTCCTTCAGCACCTTGTGCTAGCAACAAAGGAAACTTCATTGGCAAAACAATTGGCTCGTTTTTTCGACCATCGTAGCTTAGTTGCCAATTGGTAGTTTTTGGATTAAAAGCAACATCGTTTGCAAATTTGCTCAGCCTTGCTTCAATGTATCGAGGGGCAGCTGCATCATCGCCTGTTCTTATGTCGCCCCAATTTCCTTGAGTATCAATTAATAAATCTTTTTGGCCCATGTTTACCAATGCATCGCCAATACTTGCATCTCCATGTGGATGATATTGCATTGACTGACCAATAATATTGGCGACTTTATTAAATCTTCCATCATCCATTTCTTTCATGGCATGTAAAATTCTTCGTTGCACAGGTTTTAAGCCATCATCAATAGCAGGTACAGCACGTTCTAAAATTACATAAGAGGCGTACTCTAAAAACCAATTTTTATACTGATCATTAACGCCTTTATGGGAATCTTGTATATTTAAATCTTGGGACATATTTTTATAAAATGTTCAATTTTCAATGTTCAATAATCAATAATCAACTATTACTATTCAATTTTTGATAGTAGAATAGTTATTGTTTATTTTTTACTGTTTTATGCTTCTTTGCAGTTTCAATACTTTTTGAAATTATTGCAATTAATTCTTCATTTTCTTTCACAACTAAATTCATTTTTGAAACTGGTTTAATCATTTCTTTTCTTACAATATATTTCAAACAAACTCGAGTTTCTTTTAATTCTTTTAAAGCTATTTTCATTTTATGAATAAAATCTTCTCTCGATTCTGCTGCTTGAAC
>JBMLOR010000029.1:10862-11225 GCA_049242865.1 Chitinophagaceae bacterium
ACAGTAAACTTGGAGCCAATCCACATCTTATCATTTGATTTGCAATATATACTGCAGCTTTTGAATTTGGCAAACTTTCAACAATATCTATTATTCTACAACCAAAATCAATTAGTCTATCTTCTAAATCAAACTTCTTTTCTTGTTCCATAATTGAAAATTGTAGATTGAAAATTGATTATTGAGCATTAAATAAAACTGTTTAAAATTAGTTTATGCTAATTGTGCCAAACTCTATTTCAAAAATTTGTAAATTCACAAATATAAGTTTCTAAAGTTCCTCCTTTGGGGGTGTTGTGGAGGCTGCCACTTCTATTTCTTTCCATCCTTTTTCCCAATCGCCAGCAATTGAAATTAGTCCAG
>JBMLOR010000030.1:0-10353 GCA_049242865.1 Chitinophagaceae bacterium
TTGTTATTTATCTGTCTTCCAAATTGTACAATTTGACTTAAATATCCTCCCTCAACTCTATATGTTTTATTAAGGTTATAACCTAGTAAAATACCCAACCTATTTTGGTCAAATACATTTGCATTTACATTTTTTCCAAAGCCAACAAAAATTTCATTATACATAGCAAAATAAGGCGTGTTGTTTTTTATTTCTTTATTTTTTAAAGGCAATTGTAACCTTGCCATGTATCTTAATCTGTGCAATAAAGGATACTCATCTTCTGTGATTGAGCTAGCATTATTATATCTTCCTACAAATCGTTGCTCCAACATAAATCTATGTGTGAAATTTACAATTCCTTCTTTATGGCCTAGCTGAGCCATTTGGTAAAATCTGTGTTCAGTAAAATTTTTTCCTAAAGCATTTAAAGGTATATCACCATAAGCATAAGTTTTAACATAAGCATACCCTGCTCGTAACAAAATGTTGGGTTTTAGTTGATAATTCAAACCAATTCTTGTAAGACTTTGCTGCCAATTGGTAATTATATTTTCTCTTCGCCATTGGTATTCTGTATGCAGGCTAAATTTATTTTTTAGCTTTAAGGTGCCAAAATAGTTATACCAACCAATAGTTTGATGTGTTGATATTCTATTGTTTTGGCTTTTTGCTGTTATAATAAATGTTAAAGTAAATATTACAATTAATAAATTTCTCATATTCAATTTTAAACTTGTAAATATATTATGGATATGGTAGCTTTTTAATTAATCAACTTTTCAAATGTTCACAAACCTGTTCTAATTGAACAATTCCCTAAGTTTGTGGTTTAGTATTTAAATAAGAAAAGGTTTTACATGTATAAAAATTTGTACCCAAAAATGGCATTAAGTTTATTATGTGCTTTTTGCCTAATTGCTTGTCATCAAAATAAACAGTTAAAGGAGAAAACAGAGGAAGAAAAGTTTGCTGAGTTTTACGATAACCAAGCTAGGTATCAGCAAGAGTTTGAAATGACCAAGGATCCTGCCACAGGAAAAATTCCCATAGAAAAATTATACCAAGCTATGGAATACACTCAAAACCTAAAAAACAGTTTAAGCCCACTAACAGAAGGTATACTTTGGCAAGAAAGAGGCCCTAGTTTTGATAGCGTTGGCCCATCAAATGGTAATCGAAGAGGGGCAACACCACCTTACACAGAAGGGTACACTAGTGGAAGAGTAAATACAGTTTTAATTGATGCAGCAGATGCAACTGGCAATACAGTATTAACAGGTGGTGTAACTGGAGGAATTTGGCGTTGCACCAATTTTTTAAGTGGAAGCATTCCAAATTGGACTCCAGTTAATGACTTTTTAAGTAATATGAATATGGTATGGCTTTGCCAAGACCCTACCAACAACAATATAATGTATTGTGCTACTGGTGAGGCTTTCAATAATTCAGGAGCTGTAAGAGGTAATGGATTATTTAAAAGTACCGATAGAGGATTAACATGGGTACAGTTGCCATCAACAGCTGGTATTACAAGAAGTTTTAAAGTGGAATGTGATGCTAATGGAAATGTTTATTACGCCACTGCAGGAAGTGGTTTGTTGAGAAGCAGCAATGGTGGAACTTCGTGGACAACCATTACACCAACTTCAACAAGTACAACTTGTGTTGATTTTGAACTTACGAGTACAGGAGCCTTACATGCAAGCTTTGGTTTTTTTGGCTCAACTGTTTTTTACCGTTATACAACAAGTCCTGCTACTGTAACATCATCAACTTGGCAAAGAGGTAATGGAATTAGGGCTTCTGCAACTTCTACTATTCGTATGGATTTAGCAGCACAAGGCGATGTGGTGTATGCCATTACAGTTAATAGTTCTTATAATGTAGATAGCTGTTATAAAAGTATTGATGGTGGAGCCAATTGGATACTCACCAATGCTACAACTGCTTATACCTCAGGCATAGCTAATGGACAAGGTTGGAAGAATATTGTTTTAGAAATAAACCCCAATAATCCTGATGAAATTATTATGGGGGGCTTAGATGCTTATAGAAGTACCAATAGTGGGGCAACTGTATCAAGAATTACTTATTGGGTTACTTCATCTCCTTATGTACATGCTGATCATCACTTTTTTAAATGGTACAATGCAGGAGCACAAACAAGAATGATTATGGGTGGTGATGGTGGAATTTATTATAGTGATAATGATGCAGCTAGTTTTATTGATAAAAATCGGAATCTGAATATAAAACAATTTTACAGCTGTGCTATTCATCCAACAGAAACAAATTATTTATTAGCTGGTGCACAAGATAATGGAAGTCATCAATTAAGAGGTGAAGGACTTTCACATAGTAGAGAAGTTACTGGTGGTGATGGATGCTTTGTGTTTATAGACCAACGAGATCCTACTTATCAGTTCACTACTTATGTATACAATGCACTGCGTAGAAGTACCAACAATTTTTCATCAGTGAGAAGTTTTACTTTGTCAAGTGGAGGTAGCTTTGTAAACCCGATGGATTATGATGCTTTTAATAAAAAATTATATACCAATAACTCGTCTGGTACTTTAGTAAGATGGAATGATCCGGCAACATCAAATACTACAGCAAATACAACTACAATTTCTTTAACAGCATATACAACTGGTGCTTTAACTTCATTTACAGTTTCGAAATTTAGTACAGTAGGTTCTGGTGGCACTACATTATATTTTGGAAGTTCTGGAAGATTATATAAATTGATAGGAGCAGATACTGTAACTACAACTTCTGTAGCAGCTAACATAACCAATATTACTGGTGTAAGTTTCCCTGGTAGTAGTACATTAAGATGTATTGCAGAAGGAGCAACAGCAAACGACCTAATTGCTGTGTTTAGTAACTATGGCATTAGCAATGTTTGGATTTCGAGTAATGGTGGAACTAGTTGGACTGCAATTGATGGCAATTTGCCCGATATGCCAGTTCGTTGGGCTGCATTTCATCCTACTCAAAATAATAGAATTTTATTAGCAACTGAAGCAGGTGTTTATTATACTACTAATGTAAATGGTAGTAGTACACAATGGTTGCCAAGTGCAGGTTTCCCACTAGTACGTACTGATATGTTTAGAATTCGTGCAAGTGATAATACAATTGTAGCTGCAACTTATGGAAGAGGTTTATGGACTGGTAACTTGTTAAATATTTTACCACTTAAAAAAATAAACTTATCCCTGCAGTCAATAAAAGAAAATAATGTACAACTGCAATGGAATGCAGAAGGAGCTAACGGTAGAACTAAATTTACTTTACAAGCTAGTAATGATGGCATTAATTTTTATAATGTTAGTAATACCGAATCGGCTTTATACAACTACAGTCATAAAATAAATATTCCTGTTTTGTATTATAGAGTAGTGGGCACTGAGCCAAATGTATCAGCTGTTGTAAGCAATGTTGTAGTTGCTAAAAATAGTTTAAGTACACAAACTAATTGGGTTAATTTAGTGAGTAATCCTGTTAAAAATTTTGGCGACTTTATTGTTTTTTCAAAACAAAATGCTACAATAAATTGGCAAGTTTTAGGCTTAAATGGCAAGGTTTATACCTCAGGTAGCCTTAACACCATGGCAAATGCTACTAGCAGACAAAACTTTAATACTTCAACTTTAGCAAGTGGTATTTATATTCTAAAGGTTGAAATGGGAGGAGAAGTTTTTAGTAAAAAATTTGTAAAACAATAGGTGAATAATTGTCAACAGTTATCAATTCTAAATGGTCGTTGTTATTCATGCAAACCGTAAAAAAATATTTAAGTTTAGTTAAGTTTTCACATACCATTTTTGCTTTGCCTTTTGCTATTATTGGATTTGTGTTAGGCGTGGTGCAAAGCGAAAAAATTCTTCATAGCACATCTTTTCTTTTGCGATATGGATACAAGTTTCTGTTTGTGTTAATTTGCATGATTACTGCACGCAACGCTGCCATGGCTTTTAATAGATATTTAGATAGAAACATAGATGCTTTAAATCCTAGAACAGCCATTAGAGAAATTCCAAAAGGTATTATTACAGCCAATAATGCATTAACTTTCGTAATAGTAAATTGTTTGATTTTTATAATAGCAACTTATTGTATAAATACTATTTGTTTTTATTTATCTCCTGTTGCTTTGTTTGTAATTTTATTTTATAGTTATACAAAACGTTTTACAGCATTGTGTCATTTGGTTTTAGGATTAGGTTTAAGTTTAGCTCCAATAGGTGCATTCTTAGCAGTGGTGGGTGAGTTCGAATTATTGCCAGTTATTTTTAGTTTTATAGTATTGTTTTGGGTAAGTGGTTTTGATATTATTTATGCTTTACAAGATGAAAGTTTTGATGCATCACAAAAATTACATTCCATACCCGTTTATTTAGGAAAATCTAAAGCTCTATTATTGTCAAGAGTACTTCATATTATATGTGCTTTGCTAATAATTATTGCAGGTATAGTTGGTGCTTTTAATTGGCTATTTATAATTGGTGCAATTGGCTTTATAGCCATGTTGGTGTTTCAACAAATGCTTGTAAAGCCCAACGATTTAAGTAAAGTGAATTTGGCTTTTATGACAGCAAACGGAATTGCTAGCGTTGTATTTGCTACATTTGTAATTGCTGATGTTTTGATGTTTAAAAGTTAAATTGCATCAATCAACAAATCATCAATCAATCAATATTAAATCTTAAATAAAAAATATTCAATAGTTACATGTCTTCCACTGCACAAACCTTTATTGCAAAAAGTACTATTAAAGCTGCTGATTTAGAGCATAGAAGAAAAATAAACTTTAATATAGGAAAATATAATGCCACCGTTCCTATTGGTAAACAGCAGTTTAGCCAATTAGAATTAGCTCGTCAACAAGCCAAAAATGTTAAATGGAAAGCTCTAGAAAATTTAGACGGCTATCTAGAACTATTTGAGAAAAATATTACAGCACGTGGTGCAAAAGTTGTTTATGCCGAAACCGCAAAAGATGCCCTTAAAGTAATTCAAGAAATTTGTATAGCTAAAGAATGCAAAACTTTAGTAAAAAGCAAAAGCATGGTTACTGAAGAAATTCATTTAAATGATTTTTTGGAAAAGCAAGGAATTGAAAGTGTTGAAACCGACTTGGGCGAGTATATTCAACAGTTAGATGGAGAACCACCTTACCATATTGTTACACCTGCTATGCACAAAAGCAAAGAAGATGTTGCAAGATTGTTTGCTAATAAGCTTGGAACTCCAAGTGGATTATCGCCTGAAGAACTTACCTTGGTTGCACGCCAAAAATTGAGAGAAAAATATGTACAAGCAGAAGTTGGCGTAACAGGGGCTAATTTTATTTTGGCTGATATAGGTGGTATTGCCATTACAGAAAATGAAGGTAATGCAAGGCTTAGTTGTGCTTTTCCTAAAACCCATATTGTTGTAGTTGGTATAGAAAAGGTGTTGCCAAGTGTAAACGATTTGCCTTTGTTTTGGCCATTGCTAAGCACTTTTGGTACAGGACAAAAAGTTACTGTATACAACACCATTATCACAGGTCCAAAACAAAAAAATGAACCCGATGGCCCAGAAGAAATGATAGTGATTTTGTTGGATAATGGGCGAACTAATTTGCTAGCAAACCCAACTACAAGAGAGGCTTTGTATTGTATACGTTGTGGTGCTTGCTTAAATGCTTGTCCTGTTTATAAAAACATTGGTGGCCATAGTTATAGTACAACTTACAGTGGCCCAATTGGTAAAGTAATTACACCTCATTTAAAATCAATGCACGACTATAAGCACCTAAGCAATGCAAGTAGTTTGTGTGGCAATTGTACAGAGGTTTGTCCTGTAAGAATAAATTTACATGAGTTACTTTTAGAAAATAGGCACGAAGCTGTTGTGCAAGGCGAAAGTAAAGTTTTTGAACGCATTGCATGGAAAGCTTGGAAGCAAGCAAGCTTAAATAGAAGTATGATGAATTTTAGTAACGGTAGTTTGAAAAATAAAATTGTAAATACTATTTTCAAAGGGTGGACAGCACATCGCTCAAATTTAGAATTTAGCCAAAAAACTTTTAACGAAATGTGGGTCGAAAAAAACAAAATCCCCGAACGTTGAGTTGAGAATTTTAGCAATTAGCTTTGTGTTTACTCTTTCTTGTAATAATTATGTTTTATCTTGCCTCCATATTAATTCAACATAGAAGTTTATGATAAAACTTAAATTCACCATACTTTTTGTTTTTATAATTACTACTTGTACTACATACAGTCAAGATTCTATTTATGCTCGAAATATAGTTGATACACTTACAAGTACTCATTTTTGGGGACGAGGTTATACAAACAATGGAGTGCAAAAAGCTGCCAATTTTTTAAAGAAAGAGTTAGAATATTTTGGACTAGAAACTACAATGCAGTCCTATAATTTTAGTGTAAATACATTTCCTTCAAAAATGGACGTAGAGGTTAATGGCAAAAAATTAATACCGGGGATTGATTTTATTATTTCACCTGAAAGTAAAGGCATTAAAGCAAATGGTAATTGCCAAAAAGGAAAAAGCAATGACTATATTGATATAAATAATAGAGTGATTTTTAAGATAGAAGAAAAGCTTACATGGAGTGTTGCTCAGCAAGTGGAAGATTATACATTAATACAAATCGCAGCTAAAAGCTTAACCGAACCCATAGACAACTATAAAGCATTTATTGAAAATAAGTTCATAAAGAAATACGAAAACAACAATATACTTGCGATTTCAAAAGGTACTCAATATCCTGATAGTTTTTTGGTGCTTACTGCCCATTATGATCATTTAGGTGGAATGGGTAGTGAAACTTATTTTCCTGGTGCAAATGACAATGCAAGTGGTGTTGCTTTGCTGTTAAATCTTGCAAAGCATTATGCAAAAAATCCATTGCCTTGCAGTGTTGCTTTTGTTTTGTTTAGTGGAGAAGAAGCTGGTTTGTTGGGCTCAAATTATTTTGTAGAACATCCTCTAATACCCCTCAAAAACATAAAATTTTTACTTAATACAGATTTAGCAGGTACTGGCGACGATGGAATCACTGTTGTAAATGCAAGTGAATATCCAAAGCAATTTGCATTGATGCAAAAAATTAATAACGAGCAAAAATTATTAAAAGCAGTGAATCCAAGAGGTAAAGCTGCCAATAGCGATCATTATCATTTTACAGAGAAAGGTGTTCCAAGTTTTTTCTTTTACACCTTAGGTGGAATTAAAGCCTACCACGATGTTTTTGATAAAGCTGCTACATTACCATTGAACGAGCAAAACGATTTATTTACTTTAATCATCCAATTTTTTAAAAACTTGTAATACTATTTCATGCAACAACTACTCGAACTACAAGAATATTTTAATTCTGGTGCAACTAAAACTTTAAGCTTTAGACTGCAACAATTAAAACAACTTAAAAAAGCAGTATTGCAATATGAGCAAGCTTTGTATGAAGCTTTGTATCAAGATTTAAAAAAGAATAAAGAAGAAGTTTGGGTTACTGAAATTGGATTTCTAATAAGTGAATTAAACGAAGCCATAAGAAACATTGATTATTGGATGCAGCCCAAAACTGTATCAACTAACTTGGCTAATTTGCCTTCAAAAAGCTATATACAATACGAACCTTTAGGAGTAGTTTTAATTATTGGCCCTTGGAATTATCCTTTGCAATTATTGTTTACACCATTGGTGGGTGCTATTGCAGCAGGCAATTGTATTGTACTAAAACCAAGTGAACATGCACCCGCAACTGCTGCTATAATGAAACAAATAATTGAGGCAACCTTCTCCAAAAAATATGTATTATTTGTAGAGGGTGATGGTGCAACTGTTGTTCCTCAATTGCTAGAAAATTTCACCTTCGATCATGTGTTTTATACAGGCAGCACATCAGTTGGAAAAATTATTTACGAGCTTGCTGCAAAAAAATTGGTACCTGTAACCTTAGAATTAGGAGGTAAAAGCCCATGTGTAGTAACAGAAAATGCTAATCTTGCTATAGCTGCAAAGCGAATTGTGGTTACTAAATTTAGCAACTGTGGGCAAATGTGTGTTGCTCCAGATTATGTACTTGTACACGAGTCGGTTAAGGTAAAATTTGTGGAAGAATTGATACAAAAAATTCAATCATTTTATGGAGAAAATCCACAGCAAAATGAAGGCTATGGAAAAATGATAAATGCCAAACAGTTGCAACGTGTACAACAATATTTAAATGATGGAAAAGTAATTTATGGAGGAAAAGTAGAGGCAGAAAATTTATATATTCAACCAACTTTATTAGAGGATGTTTTGATAGATAGTTCAGTAATGCAAGATGAAATTTTTGGTCCTGTTTTGCCAATAATTTCTTATCAAACAGAAGAACAAGCGTTGCACATTATTAAAAAACATAAAAATCCATTAGCCTTTTATGTGTTTAGTAACAATACAAAAGAGCAAGAATTTTGGTTGCAGCAAGTGCCAAGTGGTGGAGCATGTATCAATAATTGCAGTTGGCATTTAACCAATCATAATTTGCCCTTTGGTGGGCGTGGATTTAGTGGCACAGGTAAGTATCATGGGCAATATTCATTTGAAACTTTTAGTCATGCAAAGGCAGTTTTAAAAACACCAACATGGTTCGATCCATTTATTAAATATCCACCATTTAAAGGGCGTTTAGGTTTGTTTAAAAAACTTATAAATTAACTCATGAATACAGCAAAAACATTGATAGCACCAAGTATCGCCGCTTTGCCTTGGCAAAATAATAATTTATGTGTTGTAGAAGTACATGGCAAAAAAATTACACTTGCCTTACACCATAATCAACTGTTTGCTTGTGCTTATAAATGCCCTCATGCTAGTGGCGTAATGGCAGATGGTTTTATTGATGCCTTAGGAAACATTACATGCCCACTACACAGATATAAATTTAGTTTAACCAATGGTAGAAATACTAGTGGCGAAGGCTATTACCTAAAAACTTATGAAGTTGAAGTAAATGATGAAGGGGTTTTTGTAAAAGCTTAGCCTAATTATTCACTCCCTTTCTTATCTCCAACAAACCAATCTTCTTTGTATTTAAATAGTACATTAAAACTTGTTAAACTTCCATAACAACGGGTAATATATTGTTGAAGATTTACTTTGTCTTCATCTGTTAAAACTTTATGGCTATTAATGTTTTGTTCTAAAACTCGCAGTCTATCTCTTAGCATTACTATTTTATGAAAAAAATCTTCAATTGGCATTTCCTTTGGTTTTAAAGATTTATCAAATGGTTGTAAAACAAGATTACCTTTTTGCCATCTTTCACCCAATTCAATATTCTCTTGCAAACCACCCCACATCTTTAAAATTTTCAATAAAGAATTTTCTACTTCATCAGTAGTAGTAATTTCAGTAGATACATTATCAGGGATTATTTCATCTAATTTAGAATCAGTTTTATCAATTTCTTTTGTGCCATAGTTTACAAAAGTGATTAAATAGGTGGCATATTTTACACCAGTAATAACACCTTGGCCATATTGTGTGTGTTGTAACCTAGTACCAACACCAAGTAAAGTTTGTTCCATTTTATTAAAAAAATTTAGTTAGGGTCTACATGGCATGGAGCTCCTTTTTTTGGTCCTCCACCATCTTCAACTCTTTTACAATTAGGAGGTAGTTTTTTGTAAGATCCTTCTTCAGCTTTTGTATCATCAGCATCAAATCCTGCTTCATTAAAAATTAATCTAATATCATCAGGTGTTATTCTATCGGGTATATATTTAATTCTAACTTCACCTTTAACTAAGTTAAATACATAATCCATAATTCCATTTTCATAGTTGGCTTTAACCTCTTTAACCATAAAATTTAACAACACATTTTTACACTCCCAACACTTTAAATTATTACTTTTAATAGTAATCCATGTTGCTTTTTGGTTACCCATTACTTGAGCTTGTGATGCTGTGTTTATGCTTATTACAGCTATTGCTAATGCTAATATTTTTTTCATAAATTAAATTTTATTTGCCCCATGTACTTGGATGTTCACTCCATTGATTTAAAGTACTTAATTGCTCGGGCAATATATATTTTTTTTCTAATGCAACATCTAATAAAGTGCCATAATTTGTTAGCGAAAAAAGTTTAACATTTTTTTGTTCAAAGGCTTCGTCTGCTTCTTTAAAACCATAGTTAAAAATGCTAATCATGCCTAGTACAGTATATCCTTGATGGTGCAGCACATCTACAACTTGCAAACTGCTTTTTCCTGTGCTTATTAAATCTTCTACCACTACAATTTTATCTGTACTGTTAATAAAACCTTCTATTTGATTTCCTAAACCATGTTCTTTTGG
>JBMLOR010000031.1:0-28498 GCA_049242865.1 Chitinophagaceae bacterium
CGCATGTCGTAGGCACCGTATTCTTTGTTTCGGCCTTCGAAAATTATATCAAGAACGTCGGCCGTTAGAATTTTATTAATGTCCATTTTAATTTTTTTTATAAGATTCTACATCTATTTATTTTCCATAAATTACTTAGCTACGCCTGCAGCTTCTGTAATTTTTACTAGTTGGTCTTCTACTTCAGAAATATCAACAAGTGCATAACGCTTAATTATGCTAATTTGCATTTCGTCTAATATATCTACAACATTTTTATAAGTACTTTCACTGTTAGGTTTAATGATAATCATTAAATCTTTTTCTGGCGTATTTTTTTTCTTATTCATGATTACGCTTCTAATGCCTGTTTCGCTTGTTCCAAAGTTTGAGGCTTTGAATTTTGAGCTGGCGTTAGAATTGTCTAACATGCCTTCGTAGTAAAATACATTATTGTCTTTACCTAATAAAATGGTTAATACACCACTTTCTTTGGTTTTATTTTGCTCATCTGGCTTATCAGCATCTTTTGGTAAAAATAATTTTAAACCAGTAGGCTGAGCCATAGTAGTTGTAAATATAAAGAACGTGATAAGTAAAAAACCTAAGTCTACCATTGGGGTAAGGTCTACCCTAGTAGAGAGTTTCTTTCCTTTTTTTACGCCTGGCCCTTTCTTATGTCCCCCGCCAGACGAGGTATCCATTTCTGCCATGATAATCTGTTTTAATTATGATAAAATTATTCTTCTGTTCTTACACCAGAATATTCCTCTTGTTTACGTTTAACGTATAAGTCTGTACCTTGTGGTGCATTTTCTGGATTGGTTACCATTTGTAGTTTAAGAATATCGTTCTTTTTAAAAGCATCAATAACTGCTTTAAAAGATGGATATTTACTTAAATTATCGCCTTTTAAAAGAATGTTCATTTTTGAACCTTCGTAGGCAGATTTTACATAGGTTAACCATTCAACTAACTCATTTGCACCTTTAGTACTATCTACAGGAATACCTGGCAACAATTCACCTTTTAATTGCTCTTTTGGTAAGTTTAAAAATTGGTTTAAACTTGCAAAAGAAGCACCAAAAAATTCAGCTGCTTTAAACTTTTTTACATCTATATTCAATCCTTTTGCAGCATTGATTGCATTGCCAATAGTTTCTTTCTTGCCTGCATCATCCATTGAAATAAAAACTTTTCCAGTTTTATCAATGGTAACCAATACTACATCTTTTTGTGGAGCTTTTTTACTACTTACAGAATTTGGAGTTTCTACAGTAATTGCTTCAGACGGTTTGAACTTTGTTGTTAATATAAAAAAGCTAAGCAATAAAAACGCTACATCGCACATGGCGGTCATGTCTATATTTGTACTTTTTCTTGCTATCTTAGGACGTCCCATTGTAGTATTAATTTAATAGTTTCACTAATTATGATTCAAAACTTTTCATTTTTCCACAAACTACTATTTGTAGTTTGCAGCAAAACTTTGAGTTAATGTGAAACCACTTTCATCAATACCAAATGTGATACCATCGATTTTAGTAGTGAACATGTTATAGAAAATGATAGCAAGTGCAGATGTACCAATACCCAAAGCAGTGTTGTACAATGCCTCAGAAATACCTTTTGATAATTCTTCAGCAGCACCACCACCACCGCCACCAGAACCTAAAGCAGAGAAAGATTTAATCATACCTAATACCGTACCTAATAAACCTAATAAAGTTGCAACTGATGCAATTGTAGATAAGAATACCAAGTTTTTCTCTAGCATAGGTAATTCTAATGCTGTTGCTTCTTCGATTTCTTTTTGAATGTTTAATACTTTTTGCTCAGTAGCAAGCTCGTTGTTTGTAATCATTTCTTTGTACTTGCGTAAACCAGCTTTCATTACGTTACCTACGCTTCCTTTTTGTTTATCGCATTCAGCTAAAGCTTTATCTACTTCTTTATTAGCTAAATTGTATTGTACTTTTCTGATAAACTCAGCAATGTTGCCTGCACCTGCAGCTTTTTTAACACTTAAAAAACGCTCAATAACAAAAGTAATTACAGTTAAAAAACAACCAATTAATAAAGGTACAATGATACCACCCTCGTACATCATAGCTAATCCTTTTGGAACTAAACCTCCATCTTGAGGATCTTTGTGGCTAGGCCAAAAGCCACCAGTAACATCTGGTGCTTTAAAATTTGAATTAGCACCTAATAAAAAACGCCAAATAATATAGCCAGTAATAATACAAGCTAATGGAGCAATCCAAGAAATAGCATTACTGCTTTTGTGTGGTTGAACAGATGTTGTAGCTTTTGGTGCTACGGTTGGTTTAATGTCAGCCATGTTTAAATTGTTTTTGATTTAAAAAATGTTGTTAAAAATTTTTTTCAGATGGCAATTGTAGTGAAATTTAATGGATTGAAACAAAAGTTTATCTAAAAATTTTTTTTTGTTAACATAGGATGCAAAATGTTTTACCCGAAAACGTTTGATATTACAATTAGTGAAACAAAATTAAAAACCAAAGGATTGCTTTTTATGCAACCCTTATGTTTTTTCATGAACTGTTTATAATTTAATCATTTAAATTGGCAAATGTTATTGGTAATTTAAAATACACATCAACAGGTTTGCCAGATTGTATTCCAGGTTTCCAATGAGGCATTTTTTTTATAACACGTTTTACTTCTTCATCTAAATCATCTCGGCCACTTTGTACAATTTCAATTTGTTCTATTGATCCTGATTTGTCTACTACAAACTTTGCAATTACAACAATTTTGGTTCCTTCATCAATATCATCTGGTTGTTTTAAATTACGAATCATAAAAGATTTTAAAGCTTCTAATCCACCTGGATATTCTGGTTGTTCTGAAGGGTTGTAAATTGGAGCATCTTCAATAGTATCGTCAGTTTCATTGCCTTCTTTTTTATTGGGATTATTACCGCTTCCTGGTCTATTTTCTGGCCCAGCTATAACACCAATAATATTTTCTGTTGCTGGCCCATTTGGATTGTTTTTGTTTCCTTGTAGAGAAGTATCAATAGCTTCAATTGGAGGAACATCGGTAGGAATGTCATTAGGAACAATTTTTGGTACATTATAAGCTACCTCTGCCATTGGCTTTGTTGCAGCTTGCTTTGTTTTGGGCTTTGGTTTTTCAAGTTCTTTTGTCTTAGTATCTGCATCACTCAGCACAAAATCAATTACATTTCCAAAGTTTACAATAGTTTTTTTCTTTGGTGTTTTCCAGCTTTGTGTTCCAACAAATACAGCTATGCAACCTAACATAATTCCAAATGATTTTAGTAATCTTTTTGGGTATGTTTTTCTTAGGTCATAAGCTCCATAGTCTTTGTTTTTGTTTTCAAACAAAATATCTAAGTAATCGCTTTTTAAAATGTTCTCTGGTTTCATTTTTTTTAAATTTAAAGATGATGAAATAGAGAACTGGCCAGTTCTGGCAGTAAGATGTTTGTGCTAAAAAAATTCCATAAAAAACTAAAAAATTTCTTCTAATTCTTTTAAATGAAAGATGGTGTAATTTGCATCTTGAGATACTTCATTGTTGAGATGATTCACATAAATACTATCTAGCCCAGCATTTTTTGCACCAATAATATCTGCATCTAAATTGTCGCCAATCATAATGCTTTGCATAGTTGTAGTATTTGCTAGTTGCAATGCATAATCAAAAATTTCTTTTTTTGGCTTTAAGCTATTACTTGCTTCTGATGTAACAACATGGGTGAAGTAATTGCTAAGGTTACTATTTTTTAATTTATTGTGTTGAACATTTTCAAAACCATTTGTAATAAGGTGTAGGCTGTAACCTTTTGCTTGTAGGTGTTCTAGTATTTCAATAGTGTATTGAAATAAGTTTGTTTTTGTTGGAAGAATTTCTAAAAATTGAGCAGATAATGCTTTTGATAATGGCTCATTAGCAATTTTAAAATCGAGTAAAGCTAACCAAATTCTTTTCCATCTTAATTCTTCTTGTTTTATAAAACCTTTGGTATATCTATCCCATAATTTGTGATTATGAATGCTATATTGTTTTGCAAATATTTCAAAATCGTGAACACCAATTTCATTTAATTTATTATTCTCATAAATTTCTTTTAAAGTTTCATTTGCATTTGTTTCAAAGTCCCAAAGTGTATGATCAAGATCAAAAAAAAGATGTTTGTATTTCATAGGTTAACTAGCTTTTGGTGTATGTTTTTTTGCAATAAAAATATAAATTGCAGGTATTACAAATAAGGTTAGTAATAATGAAAATAATAATCCTCCAACAACTACAATTCCTAATGGAACTCTACTAGTTGCAGCAGCACCAATACTTAGTGCAATAGGCAAAGCACCAAGGGCTGTAGCAAGGCTGGTCATTAAAATAGGTCTTAATCTTTGTGTTGCAGCTACGAGAGCGGCTTGTTGTTTTGATAAACCTTCTTCTTGTTTTTTATTGGCAAATTCAACAATCAAAATTCCATTTTTAGTTACTAACCCTATTAGCATAATCATGCCAATTTGCGAAAAGATGTTAATGGTACAATCAAACCAATACAAGCTCAGTAAAGCTCCTGCTAGTGCTAAAGGTACAGTTAGCATTATTGTAAAAGGATCTTTAAAACTTTCGAACTGTGCAGCTAAAACTAAATAAATTAATATGAGTGCCAAACCAAATGCAAATGAAATATTGCTGCTACTTTCAACATAGTCTCTACTTGGGCCACTAAGTGCAGTTTGAAAAGTATTATCTAACAATTTATCAGCAATTTTTTGCATGGCATCAACGCCATCGCCAATGGTTTTACCTTCTGCTAAGCTGGCACTTATTGTTGCACTTTTAAAACGATTGTAATGGTATAAAGAAGGTGGATTACTGTTTTCTTCTAATTTTACCACACTTGATAGCGATATGTTTTCGCCTCTATTATTGCGAACATAAAGTTTTGAAATATCTGTAGGTGCTTGTCTATCTTCATAAGCCACTTGGCTTATTACTTGATACTGTTTGCCATTCATAATAAAGTAGGCTAACCTGCGGCCACTAAAAGCACTTTGAACTACATCTGCTACATCGCTAATATTTAAACCTAAATCTCTTGCTTTTAACCTATCAATTGTTAGTTCAATTTCGGGTTTATTAAATTTAAGATTTACGTCAACATTTTGAAAAGTTTTATCTTTTCTTGCTTCTTCTAAAAACTTGGGTATTACATTTTTGATTTTTTCAAAGTCGAAATTTTGTAATATAAACTGAACTGGTAATGAGCCTCTACTTCCTAAACCTACACTAATGGTTTGCTCTTCAACAGGAAATATTCTTACATCATTAAAACGAGATAGCTTTTTAGATAATTCTTTTGCTAATTCGCTTTGGGTTTTTTTTCGTTGTTCTGGTGAAACTAATCTAAAGCCAGCAAATCCAGTATTTACGCCACTTCCGCCAAAGCCAGGTATAGCTGCAAATACAAACTTTTTTTCTGGAACACTGTCATTTAAATAATCTACAATTTTTGTACCCACATTTACCATGTAGCCATAACTAGCACCTTCTGGTCCGGTGATTTGAAAACGAATTCTACTTTTATCTTCTAATGGGGCAAGTTCACTTTGTAAGTTTTTATAAGCAAAAACAGCTGCTCCTAAACAAGCAATAATAATAATCCATGCCATCCATTTTATTTTCAAAAATTTCGATAGTAAATAGTGATAGCCGTTTTCCAAGCCTTCAAAAAAAGGTTCAGTTTTATTGTACAACCAACCATGATTGCTACTACGATGGAGCACTACATTTAAAACTGGAGTTATGGTAAGAGACACAAAAGCACTTATTAGTACTGCTGCTGCTACTACAATGCCAAATTCTCTGAATAAGCTGCCCACAAAACCTTCTAAAAAAATCACTGGCATAAATACAACGGTAAGCGTAAGTGAGGTGCTGATTACTGCAAAGAAAATTTCTTTACTACCTTCTAAAGCTGCCTTATGTATAGGCAAGCCCTCTTCTAATTTTCTAAAGATATTTTCAGTAACTACAATACCATCATCCACAACTAATCCTGTGGCTAGCACAATACCTAGCAGTGTAAGTACATTAATACTAAAGCCAGCCAAATACATTATAAAAAATGTTGCAATTAAGGCTATTGGTATGTCAATTAATGGACGAATCGCAATAAGAATATTTCTGAAGAAAAAGAAAATAACCAATACCACTAAACCAAATGCAATGAGTAAAGTTTCTCCAACCTCTTTAATACTGTTTCTTACGTTTTGAGTAACATCGATTAGGGTTGTAATTTCAAAGTCACCCTTTTCTGATTTTTTAATTTCTTCAATTCTTTTATTAAACTCATCTGCTATTTTTATGTAATTAGCTCCGGGTTGTGGAATTACTTGCAAACCTATAGCTGGCACACCGTTAAGTCGCCAACTAAACTCTTCGTTTTCGGGGCCAATTTCAATTTTTGCAACGTCTTTTAATCTAATTAAACTATTAGCATCTTGCTTAATTATTACATCTTCAAAATCTTGCTCTTTGGTTAGCTTTCCAATGGCACGAATGGTAAGTTCAGTTTTCTCACCATAAATTTTACCGCTAGGTATTTCTACATTTTCTTTATTAAGTGCGTTTCGAATGTCACTAAAAGCAACATTGTATTGGTTTAGTTTGTTGGGATTTATCCAAATACGCATGCTTGGACGCTTTTGTCCAATAATATTTATACTACTTACTTCTGGTATGGTTTGTAACTTTTCTTGCAATACATTTTCGGCATAATCACTAAGTTCTAAAAGACCTTTGCTATGGCTTTGTAATGCTATAAGAATTATAAAATCACTGTTAGCATCACTTTTTGTAACTACTGGAGCAGCATCAATATCTTGAGGAAGATTACGTACAGCTTGTCCTACTTTATCTCTTACATCATTAGCTGCAGCTTCTAAATTTTCGCCAACATTAAACTCCACTGTGATATTACTTCTACCTACACTACTACTACTCGAAATGGCTTTAATTCCTGGAATCCCATTAATGGCTTTTTCAATTGGCTCGGTAATTTGACTTTCTATTATTTCAGAATTTGCACCTGCATAGCTGGTGCTTACATTAATAGTTGGTGGGTCAATGGCAGGGTATTCTCTTACTGCTAAAAAATTGTACCCAACTATTCCAAACAAAATAATGGTAAGGTTTAAAACTGTTGCAAGTACAGGACGTTTGAGTGAAAGTTCTGAAATATTCATGGATGAGGCTATAGAAATCTAAGCCACAAATCTAATTGTAGTTTGTTACAATTTTGTTTTTTTATAGGGTATTCATTATTTTTTGTTCTTCTTTAGTACTTTCTGTAAGTACATAATGTTTAATGTTATTTATCTGAACTTCATCTAGTATGTCAATAATGTTTTTGTAATTACAATCATTTAAAGGTTTTATCATTAAAATCAATGCATCTTTATGGCCATACTTTGCAGCTACTTGTTGTTGTTTTTTTAAAATTACATTTCTAATTCCATTCGATGAAAAATTTGTAACTGCAGTATTTAAAACATTGTTTCCAAAATAATAGTACACCTTGTTATCACTGGCTAGTAAAACTTGCAGCACTTTTGATTCAGGAATGTTTGTAGGATGAGCATCAGTTTTGTTGCTTGGCATGATAAGATTGGCAACTTTTGGTTTGTGAATAATAGTAGTGAAAATAAAAAAAGTGATGAGTAAAAACCCTAAATCAACCATTGGAGTAAGATCAACCTTTGTAGATAGTTTTTTGCATTTACGAACCCCATGTTGTTTGATGGTTTGTGTGGTTTGAATTTCGGCCATAGTTTAATTTTTCTATTAGATAGTTAGTAGCTTTAAATTCCATATTTAATTTTAAATAAAATTCATTTTTACTTTTAACATTCACAACCTAATCTTATAGTATTCTATAGTTTTGCAGCCATGCTAAAACAAGTTTTTGTAAAAGAAAATAGTTGGCTTGCAAAATGTGGAGCCAAAAGATTAAAGGCTGCTAGTATTGCATTAACTATTGGTAATACAATTTACTTGCATAATGCAAACAAAGAACAATTAATTCAAAACACAACTTGGCTTTGCCACGAGCTAGTACATGTGCAGCAATACGAAAAGCATGGCGTAATAAAATTTTTAGTTTGCTATGTTTACGAATGGATAATAAAGGGATATTATAACAACAAATTTGAGGTTGAGGCGAGAGCGAGAGAAAACGATTATAGTATACTTTTAGATTATGTTGTAGCATAAAACAAACAGCCACCTAATACAATATTAAGCAGCTGTTTTTGTTGTAAACCAAAAAGTTTACAGGGGCTTTTGTGCAAATAAAATTTTGAAAAGATTGGTGGTTTTATCTAGCTTAAAACATACACCATTAGCAAAAACAATCAAAGGTTTTTGAATCATAGAATTGTGATTTTAAAAAACAAACTTAGCCTTTTTATTTACTCTTTTAAAATATCTCTTATAAAATTGTGGTACTCGTTAAAACTTGGTAAATTATTGTGCCCACCACCATGAATTCTTATGAGTGTGATTTTATTAGGATCTTTCTTTTGTAAATTCTCACTATGTTTTATAGGAATTAGCCAATCTTTTGTGCCATGCAAAATGTAGGTATGGCATCTAACTTTTTCAATCCATAAATCTGTTCGTAAATGAAATCTCAGCAATAATCTGTGAGGAAAAATTGGTGTAAATCTTTCTACCACTTTAAGAAAGCTAAAATATGGAGCATCTAAAATTAAATATCTAGGATTATTATCTGCAGCTACTTTACAAGCAAATCCACTACCCATGCTTCTACCATATACCAATAAATGTTCTTCAGGAAATTTTGAAGCCAAATTTTTATATACAAATTGCATATCGGCAAGCATTTCTTTTTCGCTTCTTTTGCCAGTGCTTTTACCAAAACCTCTATAATCTACTAGTACCACATCGTAGCCAAATCTGTAAAAATCTTTAGCATATTTAGCCCAACCTTTTATACTTCTGCTATTTCCGTGAAAATAAAGAATTAATCCTTTTGGTTTTGGTACAAAAAAATGTAGTCCATTAATTCTTACACCAGGTTCAATATCAAAAAACAATTCTTCAAAAGGGTTGTCATAGTTGTATTTAAAATCTTGTTGTAATTTCTCGGGTTTGAAAATAATTTTTTCTTGCACTAAATAAATTACAACAGCACTTACAATGTAGCCAACGATGATATACCAAAAAGTAGTACTCAATTTTACTTGTTTTACTCGCAATACTACATAGTTTTAGTTAAAGCTAAGCATTCATAAATAAATGTTGTTGCATGAGGTTACACCTAGTACAAATATATTTGCATTGTTAAATAAATAATTTTATGAATGTAGATATAGCAAGTATTCGAAGAGATTATCAGTTAAAGTCTTTTGACCAAAAAGATGCACATAAAAATCCATTTGAACAATTTAAAATATGGTTTAATGATGCTGTTCAAAGTAAAATAGATGAAGTAAATGCTTTTACTTTAGCAACTTGTGGTAACGATGGAAAACCTAGTGCAAGAATAGTTTTGCTGAAAGATGCTACAGATATTGGCTTTACATTTTTTACAAACTATAAAAGTAAAAAGGGGGTTGAAATTTCTGAAAATCCAAATGCTGCAATTTGTTTTTTTTGGAAAGAATTAGAACGACAAATAAGAATTGAAGGCAAAATTGTAAAAGCATCTGAAACTGAAAGTGAGGCATATTTTAAATCACGACCAATTGGCTCTCAATTAGGGGCTTGGGCATCGCCTCAAAGCTCTAAAATATCAGATAGAACAATACTTGAAAACAATTTAACGCAACTAGCCGACCAATATAAAAATGATGTTCCAAAACCACAGCATTGGGGAGGTTATACTTTAATCCCAGATTATTTTGAATTTTGGCAAGGGCGAAGCAGCAGATTGCATGATAGAATTATTTATGAACTATTCGAAGGAGGTTGGTCTATTGCTCGTTTGGCACCTTAGTTTTAAATAACTGAATGGTTAGTTTTAATTTTTTTTGCCCAAGATAGTAATCCCAAAATTGCTAATAACAAAAAAACAACATATTGTAAACTGGTAAAAACCGCTCCCTTGCTGTAGTACAAAGGAATTGAGGCAACATTGGTAACTATCCACCACCACCAATGTTCTAATTTTTTCTTTGCCATTAACAGCATTGCTGTGTAAGCTGTAGAGCTTGCAAAACTATCGGCTAACGGTACATTGCTTTTTGTATATTTTACTAAAATAAAGTATAAAAATATCCAACAGAAAATAAAAAAGCAAAGCCAAAACACATGTTGTTTTAAAGTTGATTTAGTAATGCAAATAGTGTTACCATTTTTTTTGTTAGTCCAATTATACCAACCATAAATACTCATGGCAGTGTAATAAAAATTTAAACTTGCTTCTGCAAACAATTGCCAGCTATAACATAAGTAAATAAACAAAGTAGTATTAATTATTCCTGTTGGGTAAACTAGTACATTTTCTTTTTTTGAGTAAATCACACTTAAAATTCCAAAAAAAACAGCAATAAACTCAAGTAAAGAAGTTTGTGTAATACCATTCCATAATTGTTGAAAAAACTCACTAAACATAAGCAACGAAATAATGCTTTTTTAAGAAACAAGCAAATGTTAAAGAACTAATACAACTATTCATGTTTTCTATTTTGGAAAACTATTAACAATTTAATGTGATTTTTTTGTTAAATGTGTTACTTAACTATATTTATCAAAATTTTAAAAATTATGATGATACGAAATTTACGTTCTATGTTTTGTGTAATGCTTACTATGCTATTTGCATTGTCGGGTTTTGCACAATCTACTGGAAAAGTAGAAGGCTTTGTAAAGGGTAAAAATGGTGAAGCATTACCTGGAGCCACTGTTAAAGTTGTTGGTAGAAACAGCAATGCAATTACCGATGCAAATGGTAAGTTTAATTTTACACTACCTGCAGGCGAGTACACTTTAGAAGTTGTTTATGTTGGGTACAACAATGGTAAAATAAAAGTTTCTGTAGTTGCAGGCTCAACAGCTTCTCCAACTTTAAACCTCACAGAATCTGTTGAAACTACCGAAGTTGTAGTTGTTGGTTCGAGAAGTAGGGTAAATAGAAGCAGCACCACAACAGCTGTGCCGGTTGACATTGTTTCTACAAAAGAAATAAGAAATTTTGCACAAGCCGATGTATCGCAAATGCTAACTTTTGCTGCACCATCTTTTCAATCAGCACGTCAAACAATTTCTGATGGAACAGACCATATTGATCCTGCTGGATTACGTGGTTTAGGCCCAGACCAAACCTTAGTTTTGTTAAATGGTAAAAGACGCCATAATACTGCTTTGGTAAACATCAATGGTACTGTTGGTAGAGGTTCTGTTGGTACTGATATGAATGCTATACCTGCGGCAGCTATTGAAAGAATTGAGATATTACGTGATGGTGCTGCAGCACAATATGGTAGTGATGCTATTGCTGGCGTTATTAACGTTGTATTAAAAAAGAAATATAAAGGTTTGAATATTGGTGTTATGGGTGGTCAAAATATGACCAATATGCCAATTGCAGGGCAGCCTAGTATGAGCATTACTGATGGTGTAAACAAACAAGTTGATATTGTTGGTGGTTTTGCTACAGAAAAATTTTATTTTACAGGAAGTTTCCAATATTTATCTCGTACACAAAGCAATAGAAGTGGTTTTGATAATATTCCTTTGGTATATCTTGGAAATGGTGGGGCTTTTCCAACAGCACCTACTGGTGTGGCAACTGATGTTTGGCGTAAATGGTTGATAGACCAAGATAAAGCCCTTGTAGCTTCTAATAAATATGATACAAGAAATATAGTTGCTGGTAATAGTGCAAGTGATAATATTGGTGTATTTGGCAACTTTGGTTATAAGTTTACAGCAAATACAGAAGCTTATGCCACCATTGGAGGATCTACAAGAGATGGTTTAGCTTCTGGCTTTAGCCGAAATCCAAACTCATGGAATCAACAACCAGTTGTAACTGGTGGTGGTAGATTATATGCAAATGGTTTTTTACCACAAATTGCAACAAAAATCAATGATTATTCAATTTTAGCTGGTATTAAAACTGCTACTAAAAATGGCTGGAGCTTTGATTTAAGTAATACTTATGGCGAAAATAGCTTAGCATTTACCATCCAAAATAGTGGTAACGCTTCTTTGGCTGCAACTGCTAATCCACAAACTAAGTTTGAAGCTGGAGGTATTAAGTTCAAACAAAATACAGTTAATTTAGATGTTAGTAAAAAGTTAGACATTCAAGACGGCAACTTTTTAAACATTGCTTTTGGTGGTGAGTTAAGAAACGAAACTTATTCGATTAGAGAAGGAGAAGTTGGTTCTTATATCAACGGTGGTCGTACATTCGCTGTTCCTTCAATTACCTATACACCAACAAGTCAAGTTGTAGCAATTTCTGGTGGCCCAAGTGCTCCAGGTTCACAAGTATTCCCAGGTTTTCAACCATCAGATGCTACAAATAGAAAAAGAAGTGTTTCTGCTGTTTATACTGATTTAGAGTTAACTAACGATAAATTAGTTTTTGGATTTGCTGGTAGATTAGAAAAGTATAACGAAGAAAACACAAGTTACAATGGTTCTGGATTTAAGTTAGCTTTAAAATACAATTTATTGAAAAACTTTGCTTTTAGAACTTCATTAAATACTGGTTTTAGAGCTCCTTCATTACAACAACGCTATTTCCAAAATCAAAGCACACAATTTGTTGCTGGTTTACCAACAACTGTGTTAACTGCTAATAATCAAAATCCAATTGTAAGAAACGCATTTGGAGTTCAAGATTTAGGTCCTGAATATTCGTTTGGTTATACATTTGGTTTAGTAGGAAAACTTACACCTACAACAACTTTTACTATCGATGCATATAACATTGCTATAGATAATAGAATAGTTTTAGGAACTCAATTTTCAAGAAGCTCAAACAACACAAGAATTGCAACTATATTAAATGCAGCTGGTGTTCCTGCAGATGTTTCAAGTGTTCAGTTTTGGTCTAATGCAGTAAATACAACTACCAAAGGTTTAGACATAGTAGTTACTCAAACCTATAAATCTGGTGCCTTAAATGGTAATATTTCGTTAGCTGCGAACTTTAACGAAAATAAAGTTACAGGGTTTAACTCTAATCCTACAATTGATGCTGCTATTAACAACCCAAATAAAGCTGGTAATCCAAATGCCGATCCTTCACAAGATTTTCAAACTTTATTGTTTGATAGACAACAACGTGCAAGAATTGAAACTGGCCAACCACAAAGTAAAATTGTACTTACAGGAACCGCTAATTACAAAAAATTCAGTGCTATGGTTCGTACAGTTCGTTTTGGTGAGATTACAAACCTTAATCAGTTAGATCCTAATGTTACTAACGCTGCTGGTGTGTTTTTCAACGATGCAGCTCCTCAAACAGATCAAACTTTTAGTGCTAAATTCATCACTGATTTAGTATTTACTTATCGTTTCTACAAAACTTGTAGCATTTCTGTTGGTGCAAATAATTTGTTCGATATTTACCCTGATCAAATATTTGTTGACCCACGTAATAGTGCTGCAAATGTTTATGCAAACCCTGCTGGTCCTACAGCATTGAGTGCTACACCTGGACAAAAAACAACTGGTGGATATGCTGCTGGTAGAGATTTAAGCAATAGAGGAAGATTTTTATTTGGTGCAAACCAATTTGGATTTAATGGGCGTTTTGTTTATGCTCGTTTAAATATTGAATTAGGAGATTTATTTAGTGCATTAAAATAAATTTAGAATATTGATTTTAAAAGAGCCACTCTTTTTGGGTGGCTCTTTTTTTGACTAATGTTTTTAAGCTGTTAAATAAACAACTCAAACATTATACAAAATGTTAATATATTGAAATGAAACCTTTTCTTGGCTGTAAGGTGTTTTTTTTGCACTTATTCTTTTAAAAAAATCCAAAATTGTATAAATTCTATTCGTTTAGTTAGTAATTTATTTCTAAAACTTTATCTTCACGCCAAACAACTAAAACTATGCGTTCTAAAAGCAATAAACTCGTGAAATTTAACGAGTTGGTAGCTACAAAATTTCAATTATACAACAGTCTTTTTACTTCATTGCCTTTTCATACAATTGAAAGAACAGGCATATTAATTTCACTTTTATTGTTAAGTTGCCAAGATGGATTTTCTCAAAATAAAAGTCCAGAAGATATCATCAACGAGTTTATCGAAAAGCAAACTAACTATACTACTGAATTAGAAAAACTTGATTTATTGTTCAAATTTGTTCAATACATTGAGCGACAAGTTGTGTTGTTTGATGCTATTGAAGATGCAGCATTTGCACATGTAAATGATTTGCAAGGTATGGGAAGTTTAAAACAATTGGTATTACAAATTGATGAACATAAGAAAGAAAACGAACTAACGCAGGCTTTACAAAACTTTAATGTAAGGTTAGTACTTACGGCTCACCCAACACAGTTTTACAACAATAGCATTTTAGGAATTATAAATGATTTGTCGAACGCCATAATTAAAAACAACGAATCTCAAATTTATAGTTACTTAAATCAATTAGGAAGAACACCGTTTTTTAATAAAAAAAAACCCACACCGCTAGATGAAGCTAATGGTTTAATATGGTATTTAGAAAATGTATTTTATACCGCAAGCGGAAAGTTAATGCACAACTTTAAATCAGCATTTAGCAATGCATTCAATAAAAATAATCCAATAATAAGGATGGGTTTTTGGCCTGGAGGTGATAGAGATGGTAATCCTTTTGTAACCATTACCTCTACATTAAAAGTTGCTAATGCATTGAGAGGTTCTATTATAAAATGCTATTATCAGGATATACGAAAACTAAAAAAACGCCTCACATTTAAGCATATTGATGGTGCCTTGGCAGAGCTTGAAAATACACTTTTCAATAATCTTTTTGTACCTAACTATCAGCTAGATTTTGATACAAATTACTTGCTTAGCAATTTAGAAAAAATTAGAGAAATTTTGCTCAGCGAACAAGATGGGATGTATGTAGATTTAGTAGAAAATTTAGTTTATAAAGTTGAATTGTTTGGGCTGCATTTTGCAAGTTTAGATATACGACAAGAAAGTAGTGTTCATGGGAAAGTTTTAGCAGAGTTAAACGAACTAAACAAATTTTTGCCTGCTGATTATGAGTCGTTTACCGAAAATAAAAAAATAGATTGTTTATTATCACTAGATAAAAAAATAGATTTTTCATTAAATGAATCCTTTACCAACGAAACCCTCGAAAGCTTTGCTACCATAAAGCAAATACAGCAACTTAATGGTGAGTTAGGCTGTAATAGGTATATTATTAGTATGTGCAATAAGCCATTGCATGTTGCAGAGGTTTTTGCATTATTTATTTGTGCAGGTTGGGATAGAAGTAATATAACAGTTGATATTGTACCACTTTTTGAAACTATTGATGACCTTAAAAATGCCATCGAAATAATGAAAGTTTTGTATGAAAATGAACAATACAAAAATCATTTATCAAAAAGACAAAACAAGCAAACAATCATGTTGGGCTTTAGTGATGGTACAAAAGATGGTGGTTATTTTGCTGCCAATTGGAGCATTTATAAAGCTAAAAAACAGTTAACTCATTTATCAAAAGAATATGGTATTGATGTGTTGTTTTTTGATGGAAGAGGTGGACCACCTGCACGTGGAGGAGGAAAATCACACAAATTTTATGCTTCGCTAGGCAACCAAATTTCAAACACTGAAATTCAACTTACTATTCAAGGGCAAACTATTAGTAGCAACTTTGGTACAGTTGAAAGTGCTCAGTTTAATATGGAACAGCTTATAAATGCTGGTATAAGCAATAAACTTTTTAATAGCAATAAGCCAAATTTTAGTCCAAAACAAGAAGCTTTAATTAGTGCATTTTCTGAAATAAGTCTTAATGCTTATATAGCTTTAAAAGAAAATCCAAATTTCATTAGTTATTTGCAGCATGCAAGTCCACTTAATTTTTATACAGAAACCAATATTGGTTCTCGCCCAGCAAAAAGAGGAGCAAAATCAACACTTGCTTTAAGCGATTTGCGAGCCATTCCTTTTGTAGGTGCTTGGAGCCAATTAAAGCAAAATGTAACAGGTTATTATGGTGTGGGTACTGCATTAAAAGCAATGGAAGCATCTGGCAATTGGCAAGAAATTAAAGAGTTATACAACAACTCATTGTATTTAAAAACTTTATTCGACAACTGCGAAATGGCCATGATGAAGTGCTATTTTCCTTTAACTGCCTATTTAAAAAACGATGCAAAATATGGGGCAATTTGGAATTTAATTGAAGCTGAATACCGCCTTACCGAAGAATATATTTTAAAGCTTTCTGGTAAAAAAGAATTAATGGAAAATTATCCAGTGGAACGATTATCAATTGATATGAGAGAAAAAATTGTTTTGCCTTTGGTAACTATTCAGCAATATGCACTTACCAAAATAAGAAACAATGTAAACATGCAAACTGATGATACTACATTATTCACTTCATATCAAAAGCTAATTATGCGTTGTTCTTTTGGTATAATTAATGCAGGTAGAAATTCTGCATAGTGATTGCAAGAGAGTTTTTAGTAGTGAGGATTTTTGTATGTAATTGTTATTGATTAACACATTGTACAGTAGGAGTACATTTTACTGTAAAGTTAACTGAATTGGCAATAAAGCAAAGTTCATGGGCTTTTTGGTGTAATTGAATTGCATTTTCAATCATACTTTCGTTTAAAACAATGATAGAAGGTTTTAAGGTTACTTCAATAAACTTGCCACTTCCATTTAAAAACTCTTGCATTACACCATTTGCATCATCTTGGTACGATAATACTTGAATATTATTTTCAGCACACAAATGCAAATACCATAACATGTGACAGCTAGATAATGAAGCTAACAATAATTCTTCAGGATTAAACTTTGAATGATCCCCTCTAAATAATGGATCAGCAGATCCTTGAATAGGTACTTTGTGTTCTGCTAAAACTTCAAAACTTCTATCGTAACTTGTATAACTTTTGGTGCCAAAACCTGTGTTTCCTTTCCAATTAATAGTTGTTGAGTAATTGTGGGTTTTTTCCATAAAATTAATTTTAAGAAAATAGAAAGTTTAAATTCTGCCGAAAATATTCATTACAGCTCATTGGTTTACAAAAATAAAAATGGCTATCTGTTTTTTATTCGAGATAGCCATTTTTTAATAAATCTTATATAATTAACTATGCATTATCTTGCAACGTTTACTGCTCTTTTTTCACGAATAACAGTTACTTTAATTTGCCCAGGATAAGTCATGTCTGTTTGTATTTTTTGAGCTATTTCAAAGCTTAATTTATCGCTTTCTACATCAGTTACTTTTTCTGCTTCAACAATTACACGTAATTCTCTACCTGCTTGTATAGCATAAGCTTTTTCAACACCATTATAGCTAGCTGCTAAGTTTTCTAAATCTTTAATACGTTGTATGTACTGCTGCATCATTTCTCTTCTTGCACCAGGCCTTGCACCACTAATAGCGTCACATGCTTGTACTATTGGAGAAATTACAAAAAGCATTTCCATTTCATCGTGGTGGGCACCAATTGCATTAACAACAGCAGGATTTTCGCCATATTTTTCTGCCCACTTTGCTCCCAACAATGCATGGCTTAATTCACTTTCTTCATCAGGCACTTTGCCAATATCGTGTAATAAACCTGCACGTTTTGCAAGTTTTGGGTTTAACCCTAATTCAGCTGCCATGGTTGCACAAAGGTTGGCAGTTTCTCTGCTATGCATCAATAAATTTTGACCATAGCTACTTCTAAAACGCATTCTTCCAACTATTCTTACCAATTCTTTATGTAATCCATGAATCCCTAATTCAATAACTGTTCTTTCACCTATTTCTCTAACTTGATCGTCTAGTTGTCGGCGAGTTTTTTCTACAACTTCTTCAATGCGTGCAGGGTGAATACGTCCATCACTAACTAAACGTTGCAAACTTAAACGTGCAACTTCTCTGCGTAAAGGGTCGAAGCTTGACAATAATATTGCCTCAGGAGTATCATCAACAATTAAATCAACACCAGTTACAGCCTCAAGTGCACGAATATTTCTTCCTTCACGTCCAATAATTTGGCCTTTTATTTCATCACTTTCAAGGTTAAATACAGTAACTGTATTTTCAATTGTTTGCTCAGCAGCAGTACGTTGAATACTTTGAATAATAATTTTACGTGCTTCTTTGTTGGCTTTTTCTTTAGCAGTTTCAATTATTTCTTGTTGCAATGCCAAAGCTTGGGTTTGGGCCTCACTTTTAAGACTTTCTACCAACTGTTGTTTTGCTTCAACTGCTGTTAGGTTGGCTACTTTTTCTAGCCTGCGAATATGTTCTTCTTGATGTTTTTCTAGTTCGTTTCTTTTTTGAGCTACAACTTCTAATTGCTTATTAAGATTTTCTTTTATAGCTTCATTTTCTTTCTGTTGCTTATCTAAATTACTATCTTTTTGATTAAGGCTTTGCTCTTTTTGAGCAATGGATTGTTCTTTTTGTTTTGCACGATTTTCAATTTCGGCAATTTTACGATTACGTTCGTTTACTTCTTTTTCGTATTCGCTTTTTAGTTGTACAAATTTTTCTTTAGCCTCGAGTTCTTTTTCTTTTTTTATGGTATCGGCCTTAATTTGAGCTTCTTTTAAGATAATTTGGGCTTGATTTTCTGCTTCTACTATTTTCTTTGATGTATCTTTATTAAAAATAACTTTACCCAGTACAATGCCTAGTATCAAGGCAACTAATCCAATAATTATTGATATAACCTCCATTTGTTTGTTGAAATTTTAAATTGTTCACAATCGTATATCTACATTTAATATTCATAATAATATTTAAAAATATATTAAAGATAGGCAGCGAAGATAGCAGTTTGATTTTATGAACAGAAATATTAATGGTAAGTTTGATACAAAATTCTACCAATATTTTAGCCAAAACTGTTACTTTTGCAGCCTCAAAAAAGTTTAAGTTTAAATTTAAAGTTTATTGTAACCATTTTATGTTGAGCAATAAACCAAAAACCACAAACAAAGAAAATGGCAGGTCAATTAAAAGAAGTAAGAAATAGAATTAAAAGTGTACAAAGCACGCAGCAAATTACAAAAGCTATGAAAATGGTTAGTGCTGCCAAATTGCGTAGAGCTCAAGATTCTATCATTCAAATGAGGCCTTACGCTCAAAAGTTGCAAGAAATGCTTAGCAATATTGTGAGTAATTTAGAGGGCGGAGCAAGTATAAAATTGGCGGAGGAAAGAGCTATTGAAAAAGTATTGATTATAAGTATTACTAGCGATAGAGGATTATGTGGGGCATACAATAGCAATGTTGTAAAACTTACTCGTAGTTTAATTGCTGAAAAGTATGAAACTGCCTACAAAAAAGGTAATGTAACTATTTGGAATATTGGAAAAAAAGGTTGGGAAGCATTGTCTAAATTAGGTTACAATACTGATGCTACTCATAAAGATATTTATTTAAACTTAAATTTCGAAAACGTACAAGCTGCTGCCCAAGCTGCAGTAAAAGCTTTTGAAAACAAAGAATTTGATGCTGTAGAAATTGTTTACAGCCAATTTAAAAATGCTGCAACACAGCAATTTGTAACTGAACCATTTTTGCCAATACCAAAAGTAACTGCAAAAGAAGGTGCTAAAAAAAGCGATTTTATTTTTGACCCTAATAAAGAAGATTTGATTGCTGAACTAATGCCAAAAATTTTAAATACCCAATTGTATAAAGCTGTACTAGATGGTAATGCAAGTGAACATGGTGCAAGAATGACTGCAATGGATAAGGCTAGTGAAAATGCAAATGAACTTTTAAAATCATTAAAAATTTCGTACAATCGTGCTCGTCAGGCTGCTATTACAACAGAACTTACAGAAATTGTAAGTGGTGCTGCAGCGTTGCAAGGGTAAAAGTATTGTTGATTTAATATGTAATATTTGTTGATTTATTATTAAATAATTTTGGAATTAAGTACCATCATACCACATATTGAAGCTTTAATTTTTGCTAGCGACAAGCCTTTAACTGCTTCAGAAATTACAGAGCTAATAAATACTGCTTTTGGTTTTATGGAAGAAAGGGTAACCATAGATCAAATCAATAGCTGTATTGATGGTATTAAAGAAAAATATAGTAGCGAATTTTATCCTTTCGAAGTAAAAGAAAGTGGAGGAGGGTTACAATTTTTAAGTAAAACTGCTTTTCATCAAACCATTGCACAACTTAATGGCGATAAATTTTTAAAACGATTGTCAGCTGCAGCTTTAGAATCTTTAGCAATAATTGCTTACAAACAACCTATCACCAAAGGTGAAATTGAAAAAATTAGAGGCGTAAATACAGATTATAGCATCCAAAAGTTACTAGAAAAAGAACTAATTGTAATTGCAGGTAGAAACGAAAAATTGCCCGGTCAACCACTAATTTACCAAACGTCGAAAACATTTATGGACTATTTTGGCATCAACAGCACTGATGATTTGCCAAAAATAAAAGAAGTTTTGGCCGAAGCCGCTGCTGAGCCAACTTTAATTCAATTGTCGGATTTTCAATCTTCAGTAAAAGAGGAAAACGAATTAATTGAAAATGATACTATTGGCGATTTGCAAGTAAATACAAATGGCGAAATAGTTGATAGTACACCAAATGAAGATGATACCGAACCTGCAGAAAGCTAAGGGTTTAAACAAAAGGCATCCAAAGCTAAGTCCCAAATTTTTTTGCAGAATAATAAACAGCAACTTTAAAATTTTTCATTTTTACCTTATTGCTTTTTTTTGAATAAACGAACAAAAACTGTTTAAATATTTAAGCACATTAAACTGTGCGTTAATTGTTTACAATTCAAAATCGTAGTGCATTAACTGTTAATTTGCTCGAATTTTGGGGTATATCTACAAAATTGTTGTTAATAATTATATAGGTGTTAGCAAAAATGTGTGTTACTGTATAGTAATTAATGTTTGTTTTTAAGGCCTTCAACTACTTATTTTCGTTGACTAATTTAAAAGTTAGAGCAGATAAAAAACAAATGGAAATTTTAAGTACAAGAGATAAAAAAAGAAGAACAAAACCAACGGTTGATTTAAATTCTATGATGCTTGGTAAAATTCCACCTCAAGCAAAAGAGTTGGAAGAGGCTGTATTAGGAGCTATCATGCTCGAAAAAAGTGCCTTCGATACCTTAATCGATACCAATTTAAAACCAGAATGCTTTTATGTAGAAGCTCATCAGCTTATATTCAAAGCAATGCAAAGCATGCAGCAACGTGGTGTGCCAATTGATATTCTTACAGTAGTAGAAGAGTTGAAACGTTTAGATCAGTTAGATTTTGTTGGGGGTGCTTATTTTGTGAGTAAGCTTACAAACATGGTTGTAAGTACTGCAAACATTGATGCTCATGCTCGTATAATTCTTCAAAAATTTATACAAAGAGAGCTTATTAAAATAAGTGGCGAAATTATTGGCGATGCTTATGAAGATAGCACAGATGTGTTTGATTTGCTTGATGAAAGTGAAACCAAAATGTTTAACATTACCAACAATTACTTAAAAAAGAACTTCGAAGATATTGGTAGTGTATTAGCAAAAGCCATTAACAGAATTGATGATTTACGCAATCAAAAAGATGATATTAGTGGAGTGCCTAGTGGATTTGTAAGTTTAGATAGAATTACTTACGGATGGCAACCAACCGATTTAATTATTTTAGCAGCTCGTCCCAGTGTGGGTAAAACTGCTTTTGCCCTCAATTTAGCACGAAACGCTGCATTAGGGCCAAAGCCAACAGGCGTTGGTTTTTTTAGTTTAGAAATGAGTGCAAGCCAACTAGTACAACGTATTTTGAGTGCTGAAAGTGAAATTCATATGGAAAAAATTTCACGAGGTAAGTTAGAAGATTATGAATATCAGCAGCTACATACCAAGGGTATAAAAAAATTAGAAACTGCACCATTGTACATTGATGATACAGCCGCTTTAAATATTTTTGAATTTAGAGCTAAGGCACGTAGGCTAGTAAATAAGCATAATGTAGGTATAATTATTATCGACTATTTGCAATTAATGAGTGGTAGTGGCGATAAAGGCAGTAATCGTGAACAAGAAATTAGTACTATTTCACGAAATTTAAAAGCACTTGCAAAAGAATTAAATATTCCAATAATTGCTTTGTCACAGTTGAGTAGGGCAGTAGAAACTCGAAAAGAAAGTAAAATGCCACAGCTTAGCGATTTACGTGAATCTGGAGCTATTGAACAAGATGCTGACATGGTAATGTTTATTTACAGACCCGAGTATTACGAAGTAAATGCAAATGAAAATGGTGAAAGTACAAAAGGCGAAACTAATATTCGTATTGCCAAACATAGAAATGGTGCTTTAGAAACTGTAAAACTTAAAGCTTTGCTCCATATTCAAAAATTCGAAGAATGGGATGATAACAACATTGGAGGAATGCTTGGTGGAAACTTTAAGCCTATGGGGCCAACCCCTTTAGGTACTTTACCTCAAGAAGGTGGTGGTGGTAAATTCTTTGTTCAAAGCAGTAAAATGAATTCAAATAATTTTGATGAAGGCTTTGAGGAAGATGCTCCTTGGTAGATTTTATAAAACATTTAAAGGTTTTTTGTTATTTGTGAAACTTAATGCCTCCTTAATATCTTTTAAGATGCAATATTTCAAAACTTCATTAAGCCTTTTTATGCGAACACATTTATCTGCCTATAAAACTATTTTCCATCCTTTTTCTTAATTAATTGTGTATTGTAAGGTAAGCTTTGTTTCTTTGCAGCCCTTATGCAAAAAATAAATGATTACAAAGAGCTGGTAAAGTTTACTCTAAGTTTTACCGTAGTTTTTAGTTGTGTAATTTGCTATTTACTAGTGCCTGGTCAAAAATTTGTTTGGCTCAATGTGCTAGAACTTTTTACTGCAGGAATGCTAGTTTGTGGCAGTGCCAATGCAATAAACCAAGCAGTAGAAAAAGATACTGATGCCGTTATGAAAAGAACAGCAAATAGGCCTGTTGCTAGTGGAAGAATGAGCCAACAAGAAGCATACACTTTTGCAATTATTGCAGGTATTGTTGGTGTAGCTATGATGTGGTACTTTTTTAATACTACTTCGGCCTTAATTAGTGCTTTTAGCTTGTTTTTGTATGCTTTTATTTATACTCCATTAAAAAAAATAAATTCAATAGCAGTTTTAGTTGGAGCTTTTCCTGGTGCATTACCATGTTTAATAGGTTGGGTTGCAGGTTTTAGGCCTACAGAAGAAATTTTATGGGCTGGTGGCCTCATTGTTTTTGCTATGCAATTTTTTTGGCAATTCCCGCATTTTTGGGCAATTGCTTGGGTTGCACATAGCGATTATAGTAAAGCAGGTTTTAAGTTACTGCCTGCCGATAAAGGGCCAACAAAATTTACTGCCATCCAAACCATTATGTACAGTGTATTGTTAATACCTGTGGGTTTGTTGCCTTATTATGTAGGCATGACAGGTAAAGTGAGCTTAATTATTGTTTTACTCAGCAACATATTTATGGTTGTGCAAAGTGTTAGGCTATACCAAAGTATGGAAGTTAAAGCTGCTCGTAGGGTAATGTTTAGCAGTTACATTTACTTACCCATTGTGTTTTTAGCATTATTGTTCGATAAATTATAATTGTATTTTATGACACTCGTTACAAAACAACCTACACAAAAATTGCATCCACATAAATTTATGATGTGGGTAACCATAGCTAGTTTATGTATGATGTTTGCTGGCCTTACTAGTGCTTATTTAGTTAAAAAAAGCAGTGATACATACATTTCATTTAAACTGCCTGCTCATTTTATATGGAGCACTGTGGTAATTGTACTTAGCAGTTTAACTATGCAAATTGCAGTAAAAAGTATTCAAGCAAGAGAAATGGCAAGGTATAGAAATTTCTTAGGAATTACTGCTTTGCTTGGAGTTTTGTTTGCGGTTATTCAGGTTTTAGGCTTTTTTTATTTAGATAATCACGGAATCCCACTTTTAGGATTAAAAAGTAATCCATCAGCCTCTTTTTTATTGGTAATAATTGGCTTACATGCATTACATGTTTTAGGTGGCGTGCTAGCTTTATTGGTTTTTTATTTAAAAGTGTATTTTAGCAAGCAAAGAAGTTATGCAACAGTTCCAGTAGAAGTGTTATCTACATATTGGCATTTTGTTGATATTTTATGGATTTACTTATTGATTTTTTTATTGGTTTTAAGATAAAATTTTAATTTATTTTCATAGAAACATAATTTCCAAAACACAAAAAGCCTGCAAAAAAATTATTTTATGTCAAAACAATTACTATATAAATGTACTTTCTGTGGAAGATCTAGAGACGAAGTACAAATTTTAATAGCAGGTATGGAAGGCCATATTTGTGAAAACTGTGTACAGCATGCTCAAGAAATAATTGAACAAGAGCTAGAGTTACAGCCTAATACTAAATTCCCAAATTTTAAGCATAACAAAGAAGCCGAGAATAAGAAATTGCAAATTAAAAAACCAATCGAAATAAAGTCGTTTTTAGATGATTATGTTATTGGTCAAGATGATGCCAAAAAAGTACTAGCTGTAGCAGTTTATAATCATTATAAAAGAATTGGGCAACCAAAAAAGAAGAGCGATGATGTTGAAATTGAAAAAAGCAACATCATAATGGTTGGCGAAACAGGAACAGGGAAAACACTTTTAGTAAAAACAATAGCAAAATTACTCAACGTTCCATTTGCGATTGTAGATGCAACAGTATTTACAGAAGCTGGCTATGTTGGAGAAGATGTTGAAAGTATGCTTACTCGATTACTTCAAAACTGTGATTACGATGTACAAGCTGCACAACAAGGAATTGTTTTTATTGATGAAATTGATAAAGTAGCACGAAAAAATGATAACCCATCAATCACAAAAGATGTTAGTGGCGAAGGTGTACAACAAAGCTTGTTAAAAATGCTCGAAGGCACAGATGTGCTTGTGCCACCAAATGGAGGAAGAAAACATCCTGAACAACAAATGATAAAAGTAAACACAAGCAATATATTATTTATTTGTGGAGGAGCATTTGATGGAATAAATGATATTATAGCTAGGCGTATTAATACCAATGCAATTGGATTTAATGTGAATAAAGAAGCTCAAGAAATGCAACGTAATAATTTGTTGCATTTTGTGAATGCTCAAGATATAAGAAGATATGGTTTAATACCAGAATTGCTGGGCAGATTACCAATTATAACACATTTAAATCCTCTCGATAAAACTACATTAAGAAATATTTTAACAGAACCTAAAAATTGCTTAATTAAACAATACAAATACTTGTTTTCACTCGAAAAAATTGAGTTGAGTTTCGATGAAGAAGTTCTTGAATATATTGTAGAAAAAGCCTTTGAATTTAAATTAGGGGCAAGGGGTTTAAGAGGAATTTGTGAAAGTATTTTAAACGATGCCATGTTTGAAATGCCAAGCAGTAAAGAAAAAGAGCTACATGTAACATTAGAATATGCCGTAAAAATGTTTGAAAAAAGCAAAATGAATTTATTAAAAGTTGCCTAAAAAAAATACTTATGAACGAGTTAATTGAAAAAATTACACAACAAGCAAATATCACCCCAGAACAAGCACAACAAGCTATTGACGCTATTGCAAATTATGTAAAAGAAAAATTTCCAATGTTGGGTGGTGCAGTTGACAATTTGTTTAATTCACAGAATTAATTTGCTTAATTAAGCCTTAAGCTAAATAATTAGTTTTGTATTAAATCATTTTAGTTTTTTTTATACGAATATCCCTAAAATAAGTGCTTTTAAATTTTTGCATTTATATAACAAATTCTTACACTATATTGCAGCCCTAAACGTTATAATACATAGATATAACTTCTACTTCAAATAAATTCTTTAATTGCTTATAGCAAAAATCTACTCAGTTGTTTTTTTATTAAAATTTTAATGTTTTTGGCAACATAGCCAAAGCCTTATATATTTGTCGTCACCATTTAATTTGAACACGAATGATGAAGAACGTATTTAATATACTTATAGTTGGCAGTTTTATGCTACTAATTAGCTCTTGTGGCAAAAAAGGAGGAGGATCATCTAAAGGAGGATCAACTTACCTAAACGATTTTGGTCAAAATTTGGGTTTGGCTCCAAATGCCAAAAAAAGCATGCCTAATCCCTATGGTATGGTTTATGTACCACCAGGAACATTCCATTTAGGAGCTAGTGATGAGGATATGAATTATAATTTAACCTCTCGTAACCGTCAAGTTTCAATCCCTGGATTTTGGATGGATAAATACGAAGTAACCAATAATCAATATAGAGCTTTTGTAACTTGGACAAGAGATTCATTAGCTGCAAAAGAACTTGGTTATTTTAAATCTGCAGGTGCAAATGCAGGGGGTGATAGTGCTATTGCTATTGATTGGGCAAAAGCAAAAACAATAAAATACGACGCAGCAAATTTAGAAAAGTTAGGTCCAAAATTGGTTTTAGCTCCAGACAATAGATTGTATGGTAAGGCAGAAGTTGATCCTGCAAAAATTGTTTATAGCATGGAAACCTTTGTACTTAGTGAAGCTTCAAAAAGAGAAAACCAAAAAAAACCAAGAAAAGATTTTATTAAAAGAGAAAAAGTAGCGGTATATCCTGATACTTTGGTATGGATGAGAGATTTTTCTTATGCATACAATGAGCCAATGACTAAACGATATTATGCACACCCTGCCTTTGGTAATTATCCTGTAGTAGGTGTAACCTGGAAGCAAGCAACTGCATTTTGCCATTGGAGAACGCATGTTCAAAATGTTGCATTAGGTAAAAAGAATTTTGCTATAGAAAGCGATTATAGATTACCAAGTGAGGCTGAATGGGAATATGCAGCTCGTGGCTCAAGAACTGCAAGTATGTACCCTTGGGGTAACTATTATTTAAGAAACAAAAAAGGTTGTTTACTTGCAAACTTTAAGCCAGGTAGAGGAAATTTTGCAGAAGATGGTGGTTTTTATACTGTAAGAGTTGACTCTTATTGGCCAAATGATTATGGTTTGTATAACATGAGTGGAAATGTTGCTGAATGGACGAATACTTTGTACAATGAAGGATCTTACAACTTCTTCTCAGATATGAGTCCAGATTTAAGATATGATGCAAAAGATAGCGATGCACCTTATATGAAACGAAAAACAATAAGAGGTGGAAGCTGGAAAGACGTAAAATTTTATTTACAAGTTAGTACACGTGCTTTTGAATACCAAGACACTGCAAAATCTTACATAGGCTTTAGATGTGTGATAGATCTTGCACCTAAAATGGACAAAAAAGGCGGATTAGGAAAATAAATTATTCTTTAAAAACACAAAACAAACATTTAAAAAAAGTTATCATGGCAGCAAAAATCCCACCTAAAGTAGGTAAATTCATGGATATTATAGTTTCAGTTGCGGCAGCAGCTGTAATTTTTGGAGCATTACAAAAAATATTACACTCACCAATTGCAGATTTGTGGCTTAAAATTGGTTTATATACAGAGGCAGGAGTATTCTTAGCATACGGTATTTTATTTATGATTTATCCAGCAATGGATGAGCATGAGGTACATATTCCGGGAGTTGATAAATTAGCAACTGGCAACCCTGCACTACAAAGCATGGAAAAAATGTTGAGTGAAGCAGATATTACACCAGCTAACTTATCAAAATTGAGCAGTGGATTCCAAAAATTAGGAACAACTGTAGAAAAAATGGGTGAAATAAGTGATGTTGTAAAATCAACTGGTGATTTTACTGCAGGCACAAAAGCAGCAACAACTGCTTTAGGAGCTGTAACAACATCAATCACACAAGCGGCTAACACATTTAATAATTTTAATGCTGCTAGTGATGTTACAAAACAATATCATACACAAGTGCAATCTTTAACAAAAAATTTAAGCTCATTAAATACAATCTATGAGTTAGAGTTACAAGAAAGCAATAATCACTTAAAAACGATGAACCAGTTTTATGGTAAACTAGCAGCTGCTAGCCAAGCCATGAATAGTACTGCCGACGATGCTAATAAAGCAAAAGAACAAATAGCAGTATTGGCTACAAATCTTAGTAAGCTTAATCAAGTATATGGTAACATGTTAACTGCAATGAGCGGTAGACAATAATATTTTAAAAACTTAGAATAGTTTTTTAAATTAAATTGATTAACATAAAAATATTATAAATAAATGTCACTACCTAAAGAGCCAAGGCAGAAGATGATTAACTTGATGTATTTAGTGCTTACCGCCTTGTTAGCATTGAATGTGTCATCAGAGATT
>JBMLOR010000032.1:0-5690 GCA_049242865.1 Chitinophagaceae bacterium
TGAGCAAATAATTAAACTTTATAATAGCAGCCTCATAATACGATAATAGGAAAATAGTTCACAAAAACACGAAACTCCTCATGCATTTATAAATATTTTTTAACTTCAATTTCCATTACTACTACTTTTACAAACTATGCATGCGAGTTGTTCTAATGTAAGCTATAGTAGCACCAATTTTTTTAGTAAAATAGTTAATGATTATACTCAATTTAACGATTCGTTGAAGCCTTTTATTGTTGATTTCCCAAGCAAAGTAGCTTTTGAAAAAAAAATTGAAGAAAGAAAAAAGCTGAGCTGCAACAGAAACAAATTGGTGGAAGTAATCACACAACAATACCAAAACATCAGCTTAACATCTACCCAAAACAATAACCTAGATTTACTATTACAGGAAAATTGCTTTACCGTAACCACAGCTCATCAGCCCAATATTTTTACAGGTCCATTATACTTTATTTATAAAATTGTACATGCTATAAAATTGTCGGAAGAATTAAAGTATTTATTCCCCGAAAATAATTTTGTGCCAATTTATTACATGGGTAGTGAAGATGCAGATTTAGATGAATTGGGCAACTTTACCATTGATGGTTATAAACGTACATGGCAAACCAATCAAACTGGCTCTGTAGGAAGAATGTTAGTAGATGATGCCTTTTTGAAACTGATTCATGATTTTTCTCATCAGCTAAATGTATTGCCTTTTGGAAAAGAGTTAAGTGAATTGATGGCAACATCCTATACCAAAGCAACTCCTATACAACAAGCTACTTTACAGCTTGTAAATAAGTTGTTTGCTAACTATGGATTACTCATAATTATACCTGATAACGCTTTACTTAAATCAACATTTAATGAAATTGTTACAAAAGAATTAGTTGAGCAGTTTTCTCACAAAGCAGTTGAGGCCACAAATATTGAATTGTCGAAACATTACAATATTCAGGCAGCAGGTAGGGATATAAATTTGTTTTATTTAATTGATGATAAGCGAGAACGTATTGAAAAAGAGGAGGATTTTTACGTAGTAAAAGCTTTAGAAAAAACTTTCACGCAAAAGCAAATTCTACACGAACTTGAAGTACATCCTGAGCGTTTTAGTGCCAATGTTATTCTTCGTCCTGTTTTTCAAGAAACTATTTTACCCAACATTGCATTTATTGGTGGGGGAGGCGAACTTGCCTATTGGATGCAGTTAAAAAAAGTGTTTGATGCCGTAAATACTAGTTTTCCTATTTTGGTATTAAGAAATTCTTTTTTGCTTATTGAAGAAAGACATCAACAAAAAATACAAAAAATTGGTTTTAATGATATTGAACTGTTTGAAGATGATGCTATTTTGTTGAAAAAAATGGTGACAATACAATCTAAAAACAATTGGCATATAGAACAAGAAATTGAACAACTTAAACTTGTGTTTAATAGTTTAAATAACAAAGCAAACGCTATTGATACCACCCTGATTGACCATGTACAAAGTGTATTGGTTACTACACAAAAAAAACTAAAAGGAATAGAAGCTAAATTGTATCGAGCCGAAAAAAGAAAGTTTACTACACAGCATGAACAAATAAAAAACATTAAATCTTCTTTATTTCCAAATAATAATTTGCAAGAAAGGGTAGAAAATTTTAGTAGTTTTTATGCTAAATATGGAAGTGCTTTTATTGAAAATTTGTATCGTCACAGCTCAGGATTTAAACAAGAATTTGGAATTTTAAGGATAGCTGAAGCCTAATTTTTTATATATACATTTGAAATTTATTGTTTTGACAAAAGAGCAATTTGTTGAGGCGTAACTGCTGTTACATTTAAATACAAAAGTTTAGTTGAGTACGCCCAATTTGCACAAAACCAATTATTATACAACGCTAAGCTTAATTTTTTAGTCTAGTAGCAATGTCCATTCTTTGATGTAAAATCCTAATTATTTCAATAGTTTTTTTCTTTTTTAATTTTCTATAAAAAATCAAATGAGATTTTACTTTTGAGCATAAATAATCTTCTCGAATATGGTTCAAAACCTTTCCTGTTTCAGGATTAATTGCTAAATATTCCATTTCATCAATTAGTAAATTAATATACCTATCAGCTTGATCAATTGACCAAGTTTCGAGAGAATAAAGCCATATATTTTGTAAGTCTTTTTTTGCTTCAACACTTAATTTATAACTCATTAACTAAGTATTTTTTATGAAGGCTATTAATGAATTTAGTTCTATCAAAACTCTTTACGAAGCCAGATTTCTCTCCTTTTTCTAGTTCCTTATTAATTTCTTTTTTCAAATTCTCTTCTTCTTCAAACTGCCTCAAAGCTGTTCTAACTACTTCACTTGCAGAGGTAAAACGACCACTTTGAATTTGTGAAGAAATAAAATTTTCATAATAATCTCCTAAAAGAATAGACGTATTTTTTGCCATATTATTTCTTTTTCCAAAAATACCAACTATTGGTATACGTATCAAAAATTTAAATACTAAATTTTGTTGGCCCAAAACTTTAATTTTATGTATCAAAATGTGTAAACTAATTATTTAGAGCCTGGAAAAAATTCTTTTTATATAATTCATAAAATTTAACCATAGCGTTAACAGAGCGTTTAAAGGATTTTATGAGAATTTAAAGCAATAGTTATTGAGAAAATAAAATTAAACAGGCTTTTAATTTTATATAAATATTCCTGATATTAAAATTTTGAATATCCATTTTTTAATCTTACAACTCACCATCCTATATTTGCCCACTCAATACAAACCATGACAATACATAGAGAAGGTTATAGAACCATAGGCATTACTGCACTTATTTTTGGAATCCTTAATTTAATTTCTTTTAACTTTTTAAGTTCTCAGTATCCACTCATAGCCATCATCATTTTTGCGGCTACTTTGTTTTTGTTTTTGTTCATTATCTCATTTTTTCGAGTACCTAACAGAGTACTCACTGTACAAGATAATGCAATTGTTTCGCCTGCAGATGGTAAAGTTGTTGTAATTGAAGAAATTGTGGATGAAGAATATTTTAAAGGAAAATGTTTGCAGATTAGTGTATTTATGAGCCCTGCAAACGTGCATCAAAATAGGCATCCTATGGATGGGGAAGTGGTGTACAACCAATATCATAAAGGCAAGTATTTAGTTGCTTGGCATCCAAAAAGTAGTACAGAAAATGAACGTTGGAGTGTGGCCGTAAAAAATGATAAAGGCACTATTTTATACAAACAAATTGCTGGTGCTTTGGCTAAAAGAATTTGTAACTATACAAAAGTGGGCGATAAAGCAAAGCAAACCGAAGAATATGGCTTTATTAAGTTTGGCAGTAGGGTAGATGTTTTAATGCCACTAAGTGTAAAAACAAAAGTGCAACTGAATGAAGTTGTAAAAGGTGGTGTTACTGTTTTAGCGGAGTGGTAGTTTTTTTAACATATTTTTTGAAATTCATATACATTAACTTGCTATTTTAGCAATCTAAAAATTAAAACAATGAAAAAATTATTATTAGTTGCAGTATCAGCTTTGTTAGTTTCTGGTGTTGCATTTGCAGGTAACGAAGGTGGTAAAAAGAAAGAATCTTGCGACACTAAAAAAGAATGTTGCAAAAAAGGAACAAAAGATGCTTGCAAAAAAGATGAAGCAAAAGCAGAAAAAAAAGAAGCTAAAAAAGCTAAAAAAGCTTAGTACAAACTACATAAACTTTTATTAAGCTGTTACGTAAGTAGCAGCTTTTTTTTGCTTATGTATTTTTGGTAAGTTGTTGTTGCATACGTTTAATTCTTTCTTCTAATTTTTCATTACTTAAATTATTTCTATTTAAACCATCAGCAATTATAGGAAAACTAAGAGGAGTAAACTGACTAGGATGTTTAACTACAAATTTGCTGTTATTTACCCGTTCTAAACATTGTCTTAATCTTGCCTCATCCATTTGAATGTCTAGTACTTCTTGATAAGCCTGTTTAAGTAAAATATTATTGTTATCAAATTCGTTTAAAACATTGAAAATTAGGCTAGCACTACTTTGTAGGTGACGTGCTTTTTTTCCACCACCTGGCATTCCTTGAAAAATTAAACCACCAATAACTGCTATATCTCTAAATTTTCGTTTAGCCATTTCAACACTATTTACACTTTGCATAATATCTTCATACAAGTTGTGCGTTGTAAAAAGATTTTTATACATGGTATCATCAATTTGTATGGGCTTGTCGCTCAATAATTCAAATCCATAATCATTCATAGCAATAGAAAAAGAATTGGTTTCAATTTTAGATAAACGCATGGCAACTATGGCACTTATGGCTTCATGAATTTGTCGGCCTTCGAATAAATATACCAACATGTGGTAGCCATCTTTGCTAGTAAAATGTTCTACTAAAACTTCATCAGCACTAGGTATATGCGATAATTGTTGTTGCAAATTTAGTAGTGGTTGTAAGGCTATTGTTTCTGGTAAATATTGTATTTCAGATGATTTTAGTTGATTAAAAATGTTTCGTAATAGTTCTCCAAGATTACTACTTAAACTCATTCTGCCACCCATCCAACTAGGTATTAAGGCTTTTTTATTGGTACTAGGTTTTACGGTAACTGTCATATCTTTTATATGAACCAATGAAACGTTTCTGCCACCAATAATAAAACTATCACCCTCATTTAATTTTGATATAAACCACTCTTCAATAACACCTAAGTATTTGCCTTGTTGAAGTTTTACTTTTAGCATAGCATCGCTTACAATTGTACCTATGTGAAGCCTATGCCTAAAAGCTTGTCTTCTATCTTTTATTACATAATTATCACCATCCTTTTCTAGTTTTTTATATTCATCATATTGTTCAAATGCTTTGCCACCTTGGGTTAAATGCATTAAAATTTCTTGCCATTCATTTAATGTAATTTCATTGAAACAAAAAGTTTGTTGCACTAAAGCAAAAGTTTCGTAGTAATTAAAACCATTGCCAACAGCTAGTGTACATAAAAACTGCATTAACACATCGAAGCATAAAAAAAGCGGTGGTTTACTTTCGGCAACTTGCAAGTTAATTGCTTGTTGTAATGCAATGCATTCCACTATTTCTAAGCTATGAGTAGGGAGAAAATAAATTTTACTCACTTCACCCGGTGCATGTCCACTTCTTCCTGCCCTTTGTAAAAATCTGCTTACACCTTTTGGAGAACCTACTTGTATTACAGTATCTACAGGTCTAAAGTCGACACCTAAATCAAGACTTGCAGTGCAAATAACTGCTTTAAGCTTTTGTTGATGAAGGGCATTTTCAATCCATTCCCTTGTTTCTTTTTCTATGCTGCCGTGGTGCAAAGCAATAGTTCCTGCAAGGTTGGGCTCAATATCTAAAAGTGTTTGATACCATCTTTCACTCATGCCTCTTGTATTGATAAAAATCAAAGTAGTTGTTGATGCATTGATGATGGGTAAAATTTCAGCAGCTAATTTGAGGCCTAAATGACCGGCCCAAGGATATTTATCCACTTCGTTTGGAATAATAGTTTCTACTTTTATTTGCTTGGCTTTGGTTAGGTGCGTTCTTTTATTGTTATACAACTCAATGCCATTTCCACCTTTGATTAAGTAAAATTTTTGTTGGTAAGGAAGTAAAGGATACAATAAAACATCCATGGCTTCTTGCAAATTACCAATAGTAGCACTAATGCCAAATACAGAAAGA
>JBMLOR010000032.1:5790-6921 GCA_049242865.1 Chitinophagaceae bacterium
ATACTGATATTTTTTGTGAATAATATAACTCAATGCCAACTCCATTTGAACACCACGTTTGCTGCCCATTAATTCGTGCCATTCGTCAACTGCAATTACATGAACAGTTTCAAACAAATATTCATGCTTTTTTTGAGCAAGAATTAGGTGTAAACTTTCGGGTGTGATGATTAGTATTTCAGGATTTTGTTGCTTTTGTTTTTGTCGTTCATGTGTTGGAGTATCACCATTTCGGATAGCAACTTTCCAAGGAATTTGTAATTCCTCCAAAGCTGTAGTCATAGCTTTTCCAATATCAGTGGCTAAGGCTCTCAGTGGACTAATCCATAGCAGTTGTAAACCATTGTTTTTTTGGGTGTTGTAAGTGTTTGGATGATCGTTAATATGTTTGATAAGTACACCTAAAAAAACAGAAAAAGTTTTGCCACAGCCTGTTGGGGCATTAACCAATCCACTGTTGTGTTGTACAATATGAAGCCAAGTTTCTTCTTGAAACTCGAAGGGTGATAGTTTTTTTGAGGCAAGCCATTGAGTAATTTTTTGATAACCCGGAGTATCATACAACAACTTATTCATGGCCTAACTTTATTCTTTTATAAATAAAGCTTTAAGTTCATTAGCATCATTTGGTTTTAATTTTCCTCCTAAAATTAATCTAACTTGCCTTCTTCGTAAAGCACCATCATATAAATTTTTTTCCTCAGCAGTTATAGGTTCTAAAGCAGGTACAGGGCGAGGTTTATTGTTGGGGTCTAACGCTACAAAAGTAAAATATGCTTCGTTACTTTCGTATTCGTATTGGTGTAAACTATCTTCTCCAAAAACTTTTAAGTAAATTTCCATACTTGTATTAAAAGCTCTTGTTACGCTAGCTTCGATACGAACAATGTTTCCCAATTTTATTGGATTTTTAAAACTTAAATTATCTACACTTGCTGTCATGCAAGGAGCATTGCAATGTTTTACAGCTGCGATGCCTGCTGCAATATCCATCCAATACATTAGTCTTCCACCCATTAAATTACCAAAGGTGTTGGTGTCGTTGGGTAAAACAAGTTCGTTCATAACTGTAAAACTATCGGATACTTTTTTGCTATTCATTAATACTTTTTTAATAATTATTTTAAATTA
>JBMLOR010000033.1:0-1853 GCA_049242865.1 Chitinophagaceae bacterium
AAACAAAAAATTCTCTTTCCAATTATACATTGCAGGGCCTACTTTTCTTCCAAACCAATAGCCAACGCCATTTCCAATGATACCTGCTGCAGAAATAAGCAACCATAAGATTAAAAGTTGTGCATATTCATTTTCGATGAAAGGGAAATAATTAGTGATTAATTCTTTGTTATAAATACCAGCAACAAAAAGCAAACTGTCGCCAGGTAAAAAGAAACCTACAAACAAACCTGTCTCTGCAAAAATTACAAAAAGTAAAAGCCATAATCCACCGTGCTCTATATAAAATTGAGGTTGTAAAAGTTGACTCCAATGAAAATTTAGTAAAATAAATTGTAGCATAATAATTTGGCTAGTGTTAAAATGTGCCACAATAATAAAGAAAGTTTTTCAATTGCTTGTGCCACTATATTTGTGTACAAATAGCAATGCAAAAAGCTAGCAGTTCAATAACTGTTATCGATAATTATTAATTAATAAATACAAAATGGAAGAACAACAAAACAACAATCAATTAAACATTGAAATTAGTGAAGAAATGGCAGATGGAACTTATGCTAACCTTGCAGTAATCACTCATAGCCATGCTGAATTTGTAATGGATTTTGTAAGTGTTATGCCTAATACCCCAAAAAGCAAAGTAAAAAGTAGGGTAATTTTTACACCTATGCATGCTAAGCGATTTATGAAAGCAATGGTTGAAAATATTCAACGTTACGAGGCTGCAAATGGAACAATAAAAGATTTGGAGCAAATAGAAATACCAATGAATTTTGGTGGGCCAACTGCTCAAGCATAATAACTGATACATAATATACAAAAACAGGTTGACCAATTGGTCAACCTGTTTTTGTATATTTAAAAATTCAACATTTAGAATTTATAATTACCTATTAATATCTGTAAGCATCATTTTTAAATGGACCAAATTGAGGAACACCTAAGTATGCTGCTTGTTCAGCAGTTAACTCATCTAATTCAACACCAATTTTAGCAAGGTGTAAACGAGCCACTTTTTCATCTAAATGCTTAGGTAAAACGTAAACTTTGTTTTCGTATTTATCAGTATTAGTCCAAAGTTCTAATTGAGCTAAAGTTTGGTTTGCAAATGAATTACTCATTACAAAACTTGGGTGACCAGTTGCACAACCTAAGTTTACCAATCTACCTTCAGCCAAAATGATAACATCTTTACCATCAATATTGTAAATATCAACTTGTGGCTTAATAGTATCTTTTGTATGACCATAATTTTCATTTAACCAAGCCATATCAATTTCAATATCAAAGTGACCAATATTACAAACGATAGCTTTGTCTTTCATTAATCTGAAATGTTTTTCAGTAATCAAATCTCTGCAACCAGAAGCAGTAACTATAATATCAGCCTCTTGAACTGCTTTAATCATTGGTTTTACTTCAAAACCATCCATTGCAGCTTGTAAAGCACAAATTGGGTCAATTTCAGTTACAATTACACGACAACCAGCACCTTTTAAACTAGCAGCACTTCCTTTACCTACATCACCATAACTACCAACAACAGCAACCTTTCCAGCCATCATCACATCTGTAGCTCTTCTTATAGAATCTACTAAACTTTCTTTACAACCATATTTGTTATCAAATTTAGATTTTGTAACACTGTCGTTTACATTAATAGCAGGAATTGGTAAAGTACCATTAGCCATTCTTTCATATAAACGGTGAACACCAGTTGTAGTTTCTTCACTTAAACCTTTAATGTGAGAAATTAATTCAGGATAAGTGTCAAAAACCATATTGGTTAAATCTCCACCATCATCCAAAATCATATTTAAAGGTCTATCAGCACTACCAAAGAATAAAGTTTG
>JBMLOR010000034.1:0-1444 GCA_049242865.1 Chitinophagaceae bacterium
AAGGCTTTGTGCAGGTTGGGGATTTCGAGTTCCGTCTGCTTGTAAACGTCAGTCAAATTTATAGGTTTAAGTTGATGATTTGTAGTTTTGAAGAATAGCGTTTTGTCGAGTTGGAACTGAAGTTAAATAGTAGCACAAATGTTGATGGCGAATTCCGTCTAGCCCAACTTGCACAAAACCACTGTTAGCTGCTGTGTTTCTTTGCAGTTATTCTATACCACTGGACAATAGTACTACTCAGTTGATGTTTAGCACTTGCAGCCTCTTTGTAAAAGATTGGCTTGTGGATTGGCTTGTGTGCTTTTACAAAGTGGCTGCATTGCTGATGTATGTTCTATCGCTGTAGCTCTTTTCTGTGGTTGTGCTTAATTATTTGGGAGCTTCTTCTTTTGGTACTACTTTTTTCTCGACTACTCCTGGATCAACAATTTTGCGTACTTCTGTATATTTTGTAACAAAGTTGGGATTTGCTTTTCTAAACACAACAACTGTTTTATCCATCTCATTTTTTAAAATGTCGTCTATTTCTTTCATAGTAGTACGAACATTTTTATTATCTGTTGTTTTTTGTGTTTTTGCTAATCTTGGCTTTGGTGTGGCTGCTGCATAATTGTCCATTGCTGTTTGTAATGCTGTGAGTGTTGCTGGCGTAATTCCATAATCGGCTAGAGATGTTAGATTTGTATTTGCTGCCGCTTTAATGTTGGTGCAAACTGGTACAATAAACTCGTCTTTTAATCTATCTAAGTCGGTGATTGTAAAACTTACACTTTGCTTTAGTGTTTCGTTTTTTGTTTTACTAGCAAATGCAAATACTACTGATGCAACATCATAGGCAGATTGTATAAGAACTTGTTTTAATCCGTCTTTATCAATTGCAACTCCTTGTGTTTTCTTTTGTGCTGCTGTTTCGCTAGTAAATAGTGATGCTAATTTTGTAACAAAGGCATTGAAGGATGCTTGAAAAGCTACATTTGTTGCAATGATTGTTTGATTGGTATTGCAATGTGCTTCTACTGATTTGTACATTGACACTTTTGCTTCTTCTCTTTTTGTCATAACTTAAATTTTTGAAGTGAATGATTAATTTAATTTCAAAATAAATTTAAGTTATGATTCAGTGTGATTTAGGACAATTTCTTAAATGCGTTGATTGCTATTTTTTCTGCGTTATTTGCATGATTAAGTGAGTTGCTTGTTTTGCTAATTTGTATGTTTACTGACTACTCATATTACTTGTTTAACATCTTATTATTAATGTTTAACTGCTAGTGTTGATTGTTTAACTTGCTGGGCTAATTGTTTAAATATCTATTTTAATTACTATACTTCTAGTATTAATTGTTTTAATGAAACTGTTGATTGCTTTCATGTAACACAGGATTGATTTAATGTAAGGGTTGATTGTTTTGATGCAAGATGACATTGTTTCAGTGTAAGGGAT
>JBMLOR010000035.1:0-8634 GCA_049242865.1 Chitinophagaceae bacterium
GCTGTTGAAGTATTAATGTTTTTGATAGTTTTACTTGCATCATCAACACCATTATTTTTTGAAGATAAAAACAAAGTACTTGTAATTGCCAATACAGCAATTATACCTGCAAATATCCAAGTGCCTTTTTCTAGCACATCTGTTGTTTGTTGTACACCCATTAATTGATTGCTAAGGCCACCAACATTTCCAGCCAAACCGCCACCTTTAGAATTTTGTACTAATACTAAAAAACCTAAAGCTACACAAGCCAATACAATTAAAATAATAAATAACCAAGTCATGATTTTATACCTTTTAGTTCTTGAATTTTGGTTGCAAAATAAGCGGTTTTATCTGGGTTTAAAAAACTTAATTTTATATACAACTGAACTGCCTTGTTAATTTTCCCTTGTTTCTCAAAAACTTGAGCCATAGTTTCTGTAACAATTTCTTTAGGTTGGTTGCTTACGTTTGCAATTTTTAAGATAGCAGCTTCAATATCTTGTGCATCATCATCTTCATTTTCAGCAATAATTTCGTTTGCACTTTTCATTCGTTTTAACCAATCTGTAAAACGAAGCATTTTTTTGGTTAACATATCTTTTGGCTCTTTAGCCAAATCAAACTTAATTCCTTGCGAGGCAAAATAATCTATAGTATAGTATGGCTCTACATCAAAAACTAAGCTTTTATCATCAACTTCAACTGGCTTATGCCACTCTTCTTTTAATTTAGCTATTTGTGCATGAATGTCGTTTAAAGGCAAAGGACTTTCAATATCATTATCAACTGAAATTGCCACTTCAGATGCCTGTTCATTGATTATTTCATTTGGCTGCTTCACCGTGCTTTCTATCTCGTTTGGCTGAATAGTTTTACTAGCAACACTTTCTTCTACTTCATTATTTATTTGAACGATTTCATTCTTTTCTGAGTTTATTTGCTCAAGGGCATTTGTGCTCTTTTCTACATTTTCAACATTTGCAATTTGTTGTTCTGGAATGTTAACGTCTAACACAAAAGTGTTTGGTGAAAGCTTTACTTCTTGTTTTTCTACTTCATCCACTTCATGTACTTGCTCAATTACCAATGGCTTTTCTAAAATGTAAGTATTGCTTTGTTGCTCATTAGTATTTGATGATTGTTGCACATTTTGGGGAATTGTTTCAGTTATAATTGGCTCTTCTACTATTTCATCAACTAAGGGTTCAGCTACATTTTTTTCTTTTCCATCCACCCCATCCATCATGTGTTTTACAGCTTCAATTGTAGGAATTTCGATGTTTGAAACAACATTGTTGGTTACCTGCACTTCAAAACTATTTGCATCCATTAATTGGTATTGCAACCATTTTTGATTGGTACAGAATAAACCAGTTTTTTGTAATTGAATATTGGCTTGATGGGTATCTAAGGTATTTAATTTTGCTGCATAAGCTATTTGCAATGGAGCAAAATAAGGGTACAAGTTTAACAAAGCTTCTAGTTCTTCTTTAGCAACTTGAGCCAAATTTGGCTTACCTGTTAAATGGAAAATCGTTTTTTGTAATGCAGCGTTCATATATGCAATATTACCAATTTGAAAATATTTTATTGAAAATTTCGTCGGTAAGATTTCTTACAACTTCGTCGAGTAATTGATTTTCGGCTTGTTGCAATGATAAACTTGCAGCAAAATCAAAATTTCTGCTTACATCAAACTCTTCAGTTTTATTTTCAACCGTATTTCTTAAAACAATATGTACGCTTACAGTTAATCTGTTGGTGTTTGTTTGTCCATTACTAATTCCAACGGTTTGTGTGGCATCATAATTACTTATGTAGCCAGTAATTTGTAAATGAGCATCATCATTATTGGTTCTTGAAAGTTTGGTTTGATTGGTTATTTTTTGTTGTATTTTATCGGTAAGCTTGGGACTTAATTGTGGGTTTACATACCTTGCTTTATTTTCAATAAATCCAATTTTAATCGTTTTTATTTTTGAATAATCAATGGTTACGTCTCTAAAAGAATATACACCACAGGCAGTTAATAAAACTGTTGCTAATAGTGCTATCCAAATATATTTTGCTTTAGTCATATAAATATCAAATCAATAATCAATAAATCATCAATCATCCAATATTAAATCTTAAATTATCAGAGTTCTTCTAAATCATATTCTTTTAACTTTCTGTAAAGAGTTCTTTCGCTAATACCCAAATCTGCACTTGCATCTTTTCTTCGGCCTTTGTGCTTTTTTATGGCTTTGATAATTAAATTTCTTTCCATATCAATTAAGCTCAAACTTTCTTCAACTTCTTCGTGCTGATGAATGTCGTTTTCGTTTAATACCACAGGCTGAAAATTATTTGTTCCAATTATTTGTGGTTGATTATTAAATCCATTATTTACCAATTCTTGCCCAACTACAGGAAAATCATTTACTAAACTTTCTTTAGTAAAATGAGCTGCTTGACCCGCTAATGCTGGGTTTTGCAAAATTTCTAAAAACATTTTTTTAAGTTCGGTTACATCTTTTTTCATATCAAAAAAGAGCTTGTATAAAATTTCTCTTTCGTTCGAAAAATCTGCATTTGATGTAGTTGAGTTTGATAATACTGGCAAACGGTTAAAGTTTTTTTCGGGCAAAAAACGTCTTAATTCTTGCACTGTAACCATATCATCTTGGCTAAGTACACTTACTTGTTCGGCAAGGTTTTTTAGCTCTCTAATATTTCCAGGAAATGAATAACTTATTAATAATTGTTGAGCATCATTATCTAATCTTACAGGTGTGGTTTTATAACGCTCACTAAAGTCGATCACAAATTTTCTAAAGAGTAACCCTATATCATCTTTTCTATCTCTCAGTGCTGGTACTTTAATTGGCACTGTGCTTAAACGATAATATAAATCTTCTCTGAACTTACCTTTTTGTGCAAATTCTAACAAATCTCTATTTGTAGCAGCTATAACCCTTACATCAGTTTTTTGCACTTTACTGCTCCCTACTCTTATAAACTCACCTGTTTCTAATACTCTAAGCAAACGTGCTTGAGTGCCTAATGGCATTTCACCAATTTCGTCTAAAAAAATGGTTCCTCCATTCACAGTTTCAAAATAGCCTTTTCTACTATCTACAGCACCTGTAAAAGCACCTTTTTCGTGTCCAAACAATTCGCTATCAATAGTGCCTTCAGGAATTGCACCACAGTTTACAGCAATAAAATTGTTATGCTTTCGGGCAGATAAAGCATGAATTATTTGTGAAAACGCTTCTTTACCAACCCCACTTTCACCATTAATCAAAACTGATAATTCGGTGGCTGCTACTTGCACTGCTGTATTTAAAGCATAGTTTAGTGCAGGAGAATTACCAATGATGTTGAATCTATTTTTTATGGATTGTATATCGGCCATTTTAATTTTTGATTGGTTGATTGGTTGAAGTTTAATTGATTGAGTTATCGATTATTAATGCTACTTCTTGTTTAAGCAAGTTGAGGTTTTTTTGTATGATAATATATAAATCAAGTGATCTTACCATGTCGTAATCATGTACTATTATATGCCTTAAGCTCATTATTTTTTCTTTATAAGAAATTACTAGATTTTTATCTATTTTATTTGCTTGGTACAAAGCCTCTCCAATTATAGAAAATCTTCTACAAAGGGCATCAAAAAGCATTTGATTTTCTTCGATTTGATTATGTGATGTAACATTGATTATATATTTTTCAATTTCCTGAATAGATAATAGTATATCTAATAAATATTTTTCTTTATTATGCTTCATAAAGTTTAACGCTATCTATTAAAACACTTTCTAAAAAATATTTATTTTTAATACCTTCTTCGTTTATCATATCAACTTTTTTTTGAAGAATATCTTGGAATCCTAGAGTGATATCAAAAACATCAAAAGCTGTATTTTCATCTTTTCGTTTAAATAAAAAATCTATATCACTTTCAATGCCAAAATCTATAGCCCTAGCAGCTGAACCTACAACAGATAAACTTTTTATATTATAAAGTTTACAAGCTTCAATTATTTTATCTAAATTATTGTTAATCTCTGGGATCATAATTTTTAAATTAAATTACTATCTTACCCAACAATGTTCCTTGTGTTGCACTTTCTACTAGTACATTAACATATTCACCTGCTTTAAAACCAAAATTTTCTTTAGGAAAAACTAATACTTTATTTTGTGAGTTTCTGCCTTTCCAATCATTGGTATTTTTTTTACTTTCACCTTCAATAAGTACTTTAAACACTTTGCCTAAATCTTTTAGGTTACTTTCTTTACTTAGTTTATTTTGAACCTGAATAATTTCGTCTAGCCTACGTTTTTTAACATCTTCGGGCACATCGTCTTCATATTTTCTTTCTGCCAAAGTTCCAGGTCGTTCACTGTAGTAATACATGTAACTAAAATCGAAATTACTGTACTGCATTGCAGTTAAAGTATCTTGATGTTCTTCTTCAGTTTCGCTACAAAATCCTGCAATTAAATCGCTAGTTATGCTACACTCAGGCACTAATTCTCTTATTCTATCAATTTTTCCAAAATACCATTCTCTTGTGTAGGTTCTATTCATTTTCTCTAAAATTCTAGAATTTCCACTTTGCACTGGCAAATGAATACACTTACAAATATTTTCATATTTAGCCATAGCATACAAAACTTCGTCTGTAATATCTTTTGGATGTGATGTGCTAAAACGAACCCTCAATTCTGGTGAAATTAATGCTACTTTTTCAAGAAGTTGAGCAAACGTTACACCTTTTTTTTGATGATGGTTGCTAAATGCTTCTTGCTCATTTTCAAAAAAATAACTATCAACATTTTGCCCCAATAGCGTTACTTCTCTATAGCCTTTTTCAAACAAATCCCTTGCCTCTGCAACTATACTTTCTGCATCTCTGCTTCGCTCCCTTCCTCTTGTAAAAGGTACTACACAAAAACTACACATATTGTTACAACCTCGTGTAATGCTTACAAAAGCTGTAATTCCGTTTGTATTTAAACGAACTGGAGAAATATCAGCATAAGTTTCTTCTCTGCTCAACAACACATTTACACCTTTTTGTCCATTATCAGCATCTTCAATTAAAGCAGGTAAACTTCTATAAGCATCTGGCCCAATAACAAGGTCAACCAACTTTTCTTCTTCTAATAATTTACTTTTTAAACGTTCTGCCATACAGCCTAAAACACCAACTAAAGTGCCTGGCTTTTGTTGCTTTAGTTTTCTAAATTCAGTTAAACGTTTACGAATAGTTTGCTCGGCTTTTTCTCTAATACTGCAAGTATTTACAAAAATCAAATCGGCTTCTTCCACATTTTTGGTAGCACCAAAGCCATTGTCATTCAAAATGCTAGCCACAATTTCACTATCACTAAAATTCATGGCACATCCATAACTTTCTATATAAAAGTATTTGCTGTATTTATTTTCATCCAAAACAAATGGGGCAAAGGCTTCGCCTTGTCTTTTTTCGTCGTGGGTTTTATTTACTAGATCTACCAACTCCATCATTAATTTTTAAGTTGCAAAAATAATGGATTAGTGTGCTTGCACTTAAGAAATGCTGACATTTTGACAAATTCTTATCAATTCTCCTCCAATAAAATTTTATTTGCAACCTCAGCAGCCCAAACTTGATGACTTTTTTTGCTGTAATGCAACGCATCGGTTGTTAGTAAATCTATCTCCAATTTTGCGAGTTCTGTTTGTGGCGTAATGTCAATAAAATTACAGTTTAATTGGTTGGCTACTTTGCTACAAATAGCGTTGTAAGCGTGTATTTCTTGGGTTATTTGTTGCTCATTTCTATCTTTTGCAAAAGGTGTAACACCCCAATTTGGGATACTTAAAACAATAACTTTTTTTGATTGATGACTTACTTTTTGTAAAGCAATTTCAATAATGGCGTTTAATTCTTTCTCAAAAACGTCAATTTCATAGCCTCGATATTGGTTGTTTACCCCAATTAAAACGGTGGCAAAATCGTATTCACTTAACAAAATCGTATTATCAATTTGTTGCAACAATTCATCTGTTGTAAACCCTGTTTTGGCCACAATTTCTGGTGCTGCAAATGACAATCCTGATTGCCGTAAAGCTTGAACCAATAAATATGGAAAACTTTCAAACAAAGGAACTCCCTCACCAATGGTGTAACTATCACCTAAGCATAAAATAGATTTTTGTGACATGGCAACTAAAATTATCTGTCAAAAATGATACTATTATCTTTGACCACAAATTTTTTACTAGTGCAACCCATTTTATTTTTAGATAGAGACGGCATAATTTTAAATGAACCTCCAACAGATTATCAAATAGATAGTTTACATAAATTTTCATTTGTACCTAAGGTAATTCAAAACCTTTCGTTAATTGCAAAACAGTTTAATTTTTACCATGTATTAATTACTAATCAAGATGGTTTAGGTACAGAAAGTTACCCTACAGCATCCTTTGAACCCTATCAGCAACTAATGGTTGATACGCTTGCAAATGAAGGATTTAACTTTAATGAAATTCATATTGATAAAACCTTTGCTCACGAAAATTTACCTACCCGAAAACCGGGCATTGAGCTTTTAAAACATCTGTTGCAAAATCCCAAATTTGATATAAAAAATTCGTTTGTTGTAGGTGATAGGTGGAGTGATATTCAATTGGCTAAAAACCTAGGCTGTAAAGCTATTTACCTTGAATCTCCTTTGCATAAACTAACAGAAGAACAAGCTACAACTTACCAAGAAACCATTGCTCTACAAACAAATAATTGGGACGAAATTTTTAGTTTTTTGAAAAATGGACTTCGCCAAGTAACGCATCAACGTTACACCAACGAAACTAAAATTGACCTTTCATTAAATATTGATGGTAGCGGAAAAGCCCAAATTGATACGGGCTTGCATTTTTTTAACCACATGCTCGACCAAATTGCTAGGCATGGCAACATGGACCTTAAACTAAAAGTTGTTGGTGACTTAGAAGTTGATGAACACCACACTATTGAAGATACAGGAATTGCCCTTGGCGAGGCTATGGCAAAGGCTTTGTTTGATAAAAGAGGAATGGAACGTTATGGATTTGCCTTACCTATGGATGATGCTGCTGCTCAGGTTTTAATTGATTTTGGTGGCAGAAATTGGATTGTTTGGCAAGCTGAGTTTAAAAGAGAAAAAATTGGCGATATGCCCACCGAAATGTTTTTCCACTTTTTTAAATCGTTCAGCGATGGGGCAAAATGCAACTTAAACATTACATGCACTGGCGATAATGAGCACCATAAAATTGAAGCCATTTTCAAAGCCTTTGCAAAAGCTATAAAAATGGCCGTAAAAAAAGATCCTTTTAGCAATCATTTACCTAGCACTAAAGGCGTTTTATAATGAATGAATCTGTAGAAAACTTATTGCATAATTTAAGATTTTTGGCCAATGCTGATAATGCTTTGCAGATGAGTGCCTATATGAAAAATCACTTCCCCTTTTATGGAATTAAAACTCCTGAAAGAAGAATAATTAGCAAGCAATTTTTTAAAGACTATCAACCAAAAAATACGGAAGAAATTATAAAAACAGCTAAATTTTTGTGGCAGCAAAAAGAACGTGAATGCCATTATATTGCAATTGAACTACTTGCGTTTCATAAAAAGAAATTTGATGAAACAATTATCACTGTTTACGAAGAATTTACAATAACCAACAGTTGGTGGGATAGTGTGGATAGTATATGCAGTAATGTACTGGACTTTTATTTTAAAAAATTTACCCATCAAATTTTGCCCATAGCAACTGCTTGGAATAACAGTGAAAACATGTGGCTACAACGCAACAGCATTATGTTTCAAAAGTTTTTTAACGAAAACACCAACACTTCACTCCTAGCCAAAAACATATTAAACTGTGCTGCAAGTAAGGAGTTTTTTATACAAAAAGCCATTGGTTGGGCTTTAAGAGAGTATGCTTATACCAATCCTAATTGGGTGAGAGATTTCGTTTCTAATAATACGTTACCAAAACTTAGTAAAAGTGAAGCTTTGAAGCATTTATAAGCGAATTTTATATAGCTCTAAACCTTAACTTCGCCACCCAAAAAAGTTTAAAGTTCAATAGTTCAAAGTTTAAAGTTGTGCAATAAAACAACTTTAAACCTTAAACCTTAAACATATAACCAGTAATGAAGTATAAAGATTTTGGAGGTTTAAATCTTCCATCGATAGAAAAAGAAATTTTAGCAAAATGGGAAGCCGAACAGGCTTTTGAAAAAAGTGTGGAATTGCGTGAAGGTGCAACGCCTTTTGTGTTTTACGAAGGTCCGCCAAGTGCAAATGGAATGCCAGGCATACACCACGTTATTAGCAGAACGTTGAAAGATTTGGTATGCAGATACAAAACTATGCAAGGCTTTCAGGTAAAACGTAAAGGTGGTTGGGATACTCATGGTTTACCTATTGAACTTGGAGTTGAAAAAGAATTGGGCATTACTAAAGAAGATATTGGCAAAACCATTTCGGTAGAAGATTACAATAAAAAATGTAGAGAAGCTGTTCTTAGGTTTAAGAATGAATGGGATAATATTACCAAAAAAATGGGGTATTGGGTGGATTTAAAAAATCCATACATCACCTACGAAAACAATTA
>JBMLOR010000036.1:0-1922 GCA_049242865.1 Chitinophagaceae bacterium
GCCTTGCCTTTTTTACCTTTTTTTGTAACAATTACAATAGCACCATTAGCACCATCAATTCCATATAATGCAGTAGCCTCAGGCCCTTTTAGCACAGTTAAACTTTCAATATCTTCTGGGTTGATATCTGCAGCTCTATTAGCAAAGTCATTATTTCTATTTGCAGTATTTAAACCAGAATTACCTGATAATAATCTGTCTTGCATTTCAAATGCATTATTATCTATAATTAATCCATCAACAACAAAAATGGGTTGATTACTACCATCCATACTCGTTGGACCACGTAAAATAATTGAAGTCGAAGATCCAGGCATACCAGTTGTAGATGTAATCATTGCTCCAGGTATACGACCTGCTAATGAATTAATAAAATTTTCCCTACGTGTACTAGTTATTTCGTCACCACTTACAGTAACAGTTTGATAGGCAGTATTTCTTTTACTTTGTGTTGCACCAAAAGCAGTAACAACAACATTTCCAACCTCCTTATTACTTTCAACCAAGCGAATACTGTGCTTAGTTTCACTGCCAACTATATATTCTGCATTGGCATATCCAACATAAGAAAAAGTAATTTTATTACCTTTCGAAGCAGCAATAGTGTAAAAGCCAACAGAATTAGTTTGTGTTTTTTTACCAGTAGCTTTGTTTGTTACCGTTACACCTACTAATGGTGTACCATCTTCATCAGCTAAAATTGTACCTGAAAGATTAATTTCTTGTGCAAATGATTGCACTTGTAGTAATAGCATCAGCACCAATGCAGAGCAAAAACTGACTATTTTCCTCATCTTTACGTTTTTAAAAGTTTAAAAATTATTGATTCAAAAATTGCAAAATACCGCAAATAAATTAATAGTAATTGCAAGTTAATCGTTTAGAAAAGCAATGTTATTGTAATTTCATTTAAAAATACAAAATAATTTAACTTTTCTTTAATCTAAACAGCATAATAACTGAAAACGATGCAAGGTTCAAATAAAATATTGATAAATAGTTGTGTAGTCGATAAAAAATTAATCAACTAAGCAAGAAAATTGTGTAAGGAAGCTTTTAAAGAAAATGATTTTATAATTAGAAAATTATGAGCTAAATATAAAGTTATACTATTATTTTAATGATAAAATAAAAAATAGTGCATTCAAAATCTATTTAATATTAGATTTATTAAATCTTGAATTAAATAAATAGTATCAATAGTGATTATAGTATCTAAAATTGAATACTTATGTTGGATGATTAAATTATACTAAACAACCAAGCGTAAAATTTCAAATAAAAAAATATATTGGCAAAATAAAGAATCTACTATCAAGAATTTACTTGTGGCATGAAGTTGTAAAAACACAAGTTTATAGAATTAAATTTACTTTAGAAGTACAAAAAAATGTCAAGCTGTTAATTCAAATATTTATTCTATTGAGATATGAAGCAATAAATTCATATCAATTGGAAAAACCATTTATTTCAATAGAAAAAATTATTTATAGTAAAGGAAATAGTAAATGAGATAATGATAACTAAACAAATATTATCAAACAAAAAAGTTTAGATTATTGTAAGAGAAGTGTATTTTAAATGACTGCACTGATAGTGTAGATGTATAAAATAAAAAAGCCCTGAAAAAATCAGGGCTTAAAAAGAATGGCAACTACCTACTCTCCCAGCTAACGCAAGTACCATCGGCCATAAGGGGCTTAACTTCTCTGTTCGGAATGGGAAGAGGTGAACACCCTTGGTAAAATCACCATAAAAAGATAATATTACAAAGTAATAAATAAGATATATTGGAATACAAATAATCAAAAGTAAAAAAAATAAAGCATACGGGCAATTAGTACTACTTGGCTTTAATGTTACCATTTTTACACCTATAGCCTATCAACGTCATAGTCTTTGACAGCCCTTAAAAGTAAACT
>JBMLOR010000037.1:0-4615 GCA_049242865.1 Chitinophagaceae bacterium
GTCTCATTACAGGTATTTGAATGTTGTATTTATTATATAAATAATCATGTAATTGCTCTGGTTCGTTACATTTTATTGGAATGCTAAACAACTGTACTAAAAAATCATTATTTAGTGGTGCAATTGCTGTTGCATTTAATAGTTCTAAAAATCTTGGAGCTTGTTCAAGTACTAAAGCTCTACAAGTAGCTGCCACATTCCACCAATTGTTTTGATGCATAAAGTCAATAGCAGTAGGTATGGTAAGAAACGCTGTAAAGTCTCTTGTACCTTGTGTTTGATGGTAATCTAAAAATTGTGAATGTGATGGAAATAATGCATTATATCCCCAGCTTACTACAAGAGGATCGAATAATTGTTGGTGTTGTTTTTTTACATAAAAAAACGAACTACCTTTTGCTGTCATCATCCATTTATGGCAAGCACCTGTATAAATATCAACATCTAATTCTTTTAAGTTAAGAGGTACTTGGCCAGGTGCATGAGCACCATCAATAAAAGTTATTATTCCTAAGGATTTTGCTTTTGTTACAATTTCTTCAACTGGTAATCTTAAACCTGTGCTACTAGTAATATGACTAATGAAAATAAGTTTTGTATTTGGTGTAACTCCTTTAAAAAACTCTTCTACAAAAAGCTCTTTTGTTGTAAGTGGCAATGTAATTGGTTGTTGTACGTACTTAGCTCCTGCCTTGCTGCAGTAGTAATTCCAGGTTTTATCGCAAGCACCATATTCTAAGTTTGTAGCTAATATTTCATCACCTTTTTGCAATGGAAAACTTTTAGCTACAATATTTACTGCATAGGATGGGTTAATCACAAATACTACATCGTCGCTGTTACAACCTATATAATTTGCTAATTCTTCTCTAGATTGTTTTAAGTATTGCAGACCTGTGTTTGTAATAAAATCTACAGGGTCTTGCTCCATTAATAACTGATAATCTTGCCATGCTTTGTAAATAGGTTTTGTTATAGCACCAAAGCTTCCAAAGTTTAAAAAGGTGATGTCTTTTTTTATTAAAAATGCATCTTTAATATCTTGATTTATCATAATGTAAATATGAGAATTTTAATGGTATAAATTCGTAATATCCAAGTAAATTAATTTCTATACATTGAGCTATTTTAATCTTTTTTCTAACACCAAAAACTTAAGCTTTTGCAGGTGTTTTCCTGTAACTTCATCTTCATTAAAATCTATGATTTCGCCAGTTTCTTGGTATCCATTTCTTTTATACCAATCTATTAATTCTTTTCGTACACTAATTACTGTCATATAAATTGTGTTTAGTTTTTTTTGCTTTGTATATTCTTCAGCGGCTTTTAAAATTTCTCTGCCAATTCCACCACCCTGCAAATCAGGCTCTACTGCAAACATTCCTAAATATATTTTCTGGTCTATTTCTTTTAAATGAACACATCCAAAATTTAAATTATCTTTTTTGTACACAAGCATATTCCCATCTTGATTAGTAATTGCTTCTGTAACCATTTCAATATTTGTTCTCACTTCTCCTGCAATAAGATGGGTTTCGCTAGTCCACCCTTTTTTTGAAGATTCTCCTCGATATGCTCTATCTAGTAAATATTTTATGGAAGCTGCATCCTCTATTATTGCAATTGTAATATTATTATTAGAAAATATCATACACCAAATATATTATTCCATCCAATGGAGGTTACTTTTGTACTATGAATTTTTTAGAGGTTGATAAACTTGTAAAACAAATTGGTGATGTTGTAGCTGTGAATAACATTAGTTTTTGTCAAGCAAAATTAGAACGATTAGCTATTATTGGCTCAACGGGCAGTGGAAAAACTAGTTTGCTTAAAATGATTGCAGGCTTAGTACAGCCATCTAGTGGTAAAATGTATTTTAATGATAAAAAAATTATTGGTCCCGAAGAACAGTTAATTCCAGGAAATAAAGGCATTGCTTTTGTAAGCCAACATTTTGAGTTGTTGAATAATTATGTGGTAAAAGATTTGTTGCAAATGACTAGCAAGTTAGATGGATTGCGAGAACATCAAGTGTATAGTATTTGTAAAATTGAACATGTATTACACAGAAAAACAAATGAATTAAGTGGAGGAGAAAAACAGCGTGTTGCACTTGCTAAACAAATTTTAACATCACCTTCATTGTTACTTTTGGATGAGCCATTTAGTAATTTAGATGCTTTGCATAAGCAGATGATGAAACAAGTGATTAATGATTTAATTGATACTTTTAACTTAACTTGTATTTTAGTTTCACATGATGCTGCTGATGTGCTACAATGGGCCACAAGGGTAATAGTACTGCAACATGGAGTGATTATACAAGATGATAAAACTAGTGTTGTTTATAAGCAACCCATAAATGAATATGCAGCTGCATTGTTAGGAGATTATTTTGTAATTAACACCACCACAATTGATTATTTGCCACGTAATTTAACAAAAAATGAGAAACTAATTTTACGACCCGAGCAAGTACACATTACTGCAGCATCTGTTAATTCAAATGCAACTGTAACAAGTATACTTTATTTTGGAAGTTATTTACTTATTCAACTTATGTATCAACAGCAAACAGTGTTGTGTAAAGTTGAGGCTGATAGTAATTTGCGTATAGGGGATACAGTAGAATTATATTTTAAATTTTAGATTACTATTTCGCTTCAAAAAACTTTTTTAAATTAAAATAGGTGTTGATATACTTCGTGCACTTGGGCAAAGCTTTCAATTTTTATGTTAAAGTTAGAAACGTTGTAGTTTTTTTTGTTGTATTTACTGATAATAATTTTATCGAAACCTAACTTTTCTGCTTCTGCAATTCTTTGCTCAATACGGTTTACTGCTCTAATTTCACCATTTAAACCAATTTCACCTGCAAAACAAATTTTCTGTGGCAATGGCACATCTTCGTAACTTGATAGTAATGCACATATAACAGCTAAATCGAGACTTGGGTCTTCGATTTTTAGGCCACCTGCAATATTTACAAATACATCTTTCATTCCAAAATTAAAGCCACCACGTTTTTCTAAAACAGCAAGTAATAATTGTAAACGTCTAACATCAAAACCAGTAACTGTTCGTTGAGGTGTACCATAAATACTTTGAGTAACAAGGGCTTGAGCTTCAATAAGTAAAGGCCTCATACCTTCTAAAGTTGCAGCAATAGAAGTACCACTTAAGTTTTCTTCTTTTTGAGTAATTAAAATTTCACTGGGATTTTTTACTTCTTTCATGCCACCTGACTCCATTTCATAAATTCCAATTTCACTAGTGCTACCAAATCTATTTTTTAAGGTTCTTATAATCCTGTACACATAATGTCTATCGCCTTCAAATTGTAACACAGTATCCACCATGTGTTCCAAAATTTTTGGACCTGCAATAGCACCATCCTTTGTAATATGACCAATTATAAACACAGGTGTATTGGTTTGTTTGGCAAATTGTTGTAATTCACTTGCACATTCACGAATTTGCGATACACTACCAGCACCAGATTCAATTAAGTTGCTTTCTAAAGTTTGTATAGAATCAATAATGATGAGATGTGGTTGTATTTTTTTTACTTCGCTAAAAATGTTTTGAGTTTTAGTTTCGGTAAGTAAATAAAAATTTGGATTATCAATATTTACACGGCTTGCTCTAAGTTTAATTTGCTGTTCACTTTCTTCACCACTAACGTATAACACCTTTAAATGCTGCAATTGAAGGCCCATTTGCAAAAACAATGTACTCTTACCAATACCAGGTTCACCAGCAACTAAAACTATGCTGCCCAAAACAATTCCCCCACCAAGAACTCTATTTAATTCTTCATCCGGCGTTACAATTCTTTGTTCATTTTGTGTAACAACTTCATTCAATAAAATAGCTTTTTTTGTTGATGATGTGTGGTTAGTTGCGTTGTTATATTCATTCCATTGTTTAGCAGACTTATCAGTTTCTATAACTTCTTCTACCAAAGTATTCCATTGATTACACGAAGGACATTTACCTAACCATTTAGTACTTATATAACCACAGTTGCTGCAAAAAAATGCTGTTTTAGTTTTACTCATTGTTGTGAACTATCATTAAAAATTTGAGGTATAAAAACGTAAAAGGGTTAGCAAAAATGCCAACCCCCTTACTTACTAACCCATTAAATTCCACTGCTAAAGTAGTGTGGTTGCTGCATTTGGCAAAATTTATTTTTTATTAGTTACTTGTGATGTACGTGACAAAAAAGGTAAAGCAAAGCTTAAGCTTAAATTTATATTAAAAAAATAAATATGTAAATATTTAATCATTCTTTAATAGCTCTATAGCTTGTTAAACTGAATTATTGTTTCATTTATTATGATTGAATGTTAAACAAAATTAAAATTCAATTAAAAAACTTTAACATTTTGTTAAATTTTGCAGCTTTTTGTTTATTTGTATGGTCGTTATTAATTATTAACGGTAAACTAAAATTTTAAAAACGCAACATGAGAAAAAAACTCCTCTTAAGTTTTTGTGCTATGCTATTATTTAATATAGCAGTTTGGGCACAAACTACAGCAACTGGAAAAGTTGTTGATGACAAAGGCAACGGCGTAGCTGGAGCCTCAGTACTTGAAAAAGGTAC
>JBMLOR010000038.1:0-2878 GCA_049242865.1 Chitinophagaceae bacterium
CCATAATTAATTAACATAAATAATCAAATAAATGTTTTTTCAATTTTACTTAATCAATTCATAAAAAATAACCATGATACCACAAACATTTGACCAATGGAAACATTGTATAACGGTAGATTGCAAAATAAATCTTACAAAAGATTTTGTACTACAAAGATTGACAGTTTTCCAAGACACAAACAATCCTGAAACTAAAAAATTTGAATCTCTTTACGGAAAAGAATATTTACAAAATATAATTAATTGGTTTAAAAAAATGGCAAATGAATAAATGGTTAAAAATTAGTTGGTCTGATTTAATTGGAATTGTTAGCTCTTCGCTTTGTTTAATACATTGTTTAGCAACACCAATTTTAATTACTGTAGGAATAGGCTTTCTAGATAATCATTTAACAACATACTTTTTTTTAGTTATTTCATTTTTATCTATTTACAAAGCCACTCAAAATTGCAAAAAAATAAAAATTAGTTATTTGCTATGGAGCTCTTTTTTTGGCTTTTTGTTTTCAACTATACTTCATGAATATTACGAATGGCTACAAACCTTAAGTTATCTTTTTGCAATTGCCATTATATATGGCCATGTATTAAATATAAAAAATTGTAAATCTTGCAATCAATAAGAATTATACATTATAATATGATAAAGCTATTTCTTTCAATTGTGTCATTTACAGTTTTTGTTTCTTGCTCTTCATTGCATCAAACAAATCGTAACTATAAAAAAATGAGTTTAGAAGAAAAAGCTTTGATAGATTCAATTTTTGCAAAAGCTTTAGACCATGAAGCATTATATACTTTACTAGATACATTAAAGCCTATAAGCAGTATTAAGTTTTATAAACTTCCACTATTAAGTACAAATAAAGAACAAGCAGATTCTGCATCAACTGCATTATTTAACCTTCAAAATGCTATCAACAAACTAAACTCAAAAACTTTTAGTTTCATTTTAAATCCTTTTGAAAGAAAAGATAGTATTTATAAAAATTTTGAATTGTATGTTGTACGAAATAAAAAATTAGCAACAGCCATTTCAAACCAAAAATCATTTTATAATGCCATTGGTATTTCACCATTAGCAAAACCCGAAACAGTTTTAGCAATTACAGAATATGAAAATAAATATAATCGCTGGCGTAGTTATGGCTTTTTATTTGGATACCCTAATTATGCTGTTGACTTTTTTGTAAACGCTGGTAAAACACAAGACAGCACAAACCAATTTGTAAAAAGAGATTTTTTCGCAATTCCAGTATTTGTAGGCGATAGAGGACATTTTACCTATGCTATTCCCAAAGATTATAAAACCAATGAAGCAGATTCAACTCTTTACAATACTGCTTTAGCAACTCTAAATAAATACAAAACAATTAGATTAAAATACGAACAATCAAATGGCTTGCAAGCAACTCAACTATTTTTAAAATACTCAAAAAAATAATCAAATGAATAGTTCAATAACTGAAAAAAAGAAATTACCAGTAACAGTGTTAAGTGGTTTTTTAGGTGCTGGCAAAACCACGCTACTAAATCATGTGCTGCACAATAAGGAAGGTTTAAAATGTGCAGTAATAGTAAATGATATGAGTGAAGTAAATGTAGATGCAAGATTGGTAGAAAACACAAATACACTATCACGCACCGAAGAAAAATTAGTAGAAATGAGTAATGGCTGCATTTGTTGCACTTTAAGGGAAGATTTAATGATTGAAGTAGAAAAATTGGCCAATGAAGGTAGATTTGATTATTTGTTAATAGAAAGCACAGGTATTAGTGAACCAGTACCTGTTGCACAAACTTTTTCGTATGTAGATGAAGAAAAAGGTATTGACTTATCTAAGTTTAGTTACATTGATACAATGGTTACAGTAGTTGATTGCTTTAATTTTTTCAAGGATTTCGGAACTACTGATTTGCTAAAAGATAGAGATCTTACCAATATGGAAGGTGATGAACGTACAATTGTAAACTTACTTACAGATCAAATTGAATTCGCTAATGTGATTATATTAAATAAAACTGACTTAGTTGATGAAAAAACTGTAGGATTACTAAAAGCTTCCATAAAAAAGTTAAATCCTGGAGCTAAAATAATTATTTCATCTTTTAGCAAAGTTGAACCCAAAGAAATACTAAATACTGGTTTGTTTAATTTTGAAGAAGCTGAAACTTCCGCTGGATGGCAAAAAGAATTAGAAGCTGAATCGCATACTCCAGAAACAGAAGAATATGGAATATCTTCATTTGTATTTAGAAATCAAAAGCCTTTTCATCCTCAACGTTTGTGGGATTATTTAAACAATGATTACCCAGCTGGTGTAATAAGAGCTAAAGGATTGTTTTGGTTGGCTTCTCGCCCTAACGATGCTATTAATTTTTCTCAAGCAGGTGGCTCCAGCAGGTTAGAAAAAGCTGGTGTTTGGTGGGTTAGTATGCCTTATGGAGATAGAATAAACTACCCTTCTTTTGTTCAAAATAAAGAATATATAGAAAGCAAATGGAGCAAAAAATGGGGTGATAGAATGAATGAATTGGTTTTCATTGGTCAGGAAATTGACAAAAAGCAAATGACAAAAGAGTTAGAAGCTTGTTTAGTTAGCGAAGCTGAGGAAATATTTTTTGAAAAAAAAATTGCATTTAAGGACCCATTTCCAATAAACATTTAACAGAAAAAAGGTATTTGAAACACTAATAAAAATGTTAATTTAACTTACTTGCTTTGGGTTAATAAATTATAAATCTATATGATTAAAACTGGCTACTCTAATTTAAATAAACTGCATTTTAAAGATATAACTAATTAGAAGTCAATTTTTCATTTTACTCAAATGCTGGATGAAACTTTATTAAAGTTTCTCTCAAAAAATCTTTG
>JBMLOR010000039.1:0-6121 GCA_049242865.1 Chitinophagaceae bacterium
TATTCGTTACCTGCACTATAAGCTACAACAGAAGGTGAATTCCAAAAAGCTTCCACCATCTCTTTCAGTTGACTTTTAAAATCATCTTTTACTTTTTGAGCAGTCATTAAAACTGCACTTATTTGCCAATTTGGAATTTCGTTTACCAGTAAATAACCATTTTCATCGGCCCATTTAAAAAAATGTTTACTTGGTGGTGTATGGTTCATTCTTGCAAAAATCATGTGACCGTTTCTTTGCAAACTCATGTCAATTTTTGCTAACTCTTCTGGTTCAGTTGAGCCAAAAATTGGATGGTCAGAATGACGATTAGCACCTGCAACTCTTATGGGCTTTCCATTTAATTTAAATTGAATACCATCAACTTTAAATTCTCTGATACCAAAATAGGTGCTGTACGGTGTTGTTGATTTTTCTCCAAATGATAAACTTGTTTGAACATCGTATAAGTTAGGATTGTCAAAATCCCAAAGTAATACATCGCTCGAAGCAAACTCATAATCTTGGATAATTTTTTGAACAGAAAACGGTTTAACTGTCACTTCTTTTTCTGCGTTAGCATTTAATACAACAGTAGACTTTGTGCTACGATTGATAATTGTTGGTTTAACTTTAACCAACTCTTCTTTCATGCTTTTATTTTCTACCCAAGTGATTATTTTAACTAAAGCTTTACCTGTAGATAGGTTTGGGGTTGATTCTATCTTTTGATTTTTTACATACACTTTATCAGTAAGCAAAATATTTACATCTCTTGTAATACCACCATACTCATACCAAGGAAAAAATTGTGCAGAAGGATTGTCGCCCATTCTTGCTCCAGGAACAGTTAAATCGGTCCAGGAATTATCTACTTCAACCGTTATAAAATTGAGTTGGTTTTGTTTTATAAACTTAGAGATGTTAACTTCAAAAGGAGTGTAGCCACCTTCGTGAAAAGCAGCAATTTCGCCATTAATAAAAATTCTACACTTATAATAAACTGCTTCAAATCTTATTCTTACTAATTTATCTTTTGCATCTTCTGGAAGCTTAAATGCTTTTCTATACCAAGCTTTGCCAACAAAATTGTAACGTATATCAGTACTCCAACAATGGGGTACATTTACAACATCAAACCTTGCAGCTGCATATCCATTTGCACTATCTTTTTCGTTTATTTTCCAAGGGAGATGCCATCCTAAAACTTCACCTCTGCTTAGTGGGTCTAAAGCAAAATTCCATGCACCATTGAGGGAGATTTCTTGGGCAGTTGACTTCAATCCCAAACAACACAAAAAGAAAAAAATAAAACTTTGTTTACGCATTTTATACAATAATTAGTAGCATCTAACTTCGAATAATGAAGCTGGAGCATCAGGGTTTGAATTAGAAATTTTTAAAGTTAATTGATTAGTTTTAACTGGTTGACTTAAACTTATTGTTTGATGCGATAGATAATTATTATTGATTTCGCCAATTAAATTATTGCCACCATCGTATAGTTTTACTTCATCGGCACAAAAAGCCATTTTGCTTTCAGGATTAAGTAACAATACTGATTCTAAAGGATGATCATAATCGGCATCAAAGAATAATTCTACTTTGTTGATTGTTTTTTCTTCGTTCCAACCTATTGAAATTTCTCCAACTTTGTCTGTATAATTGGCTACCCAAGCATTGGTACTTTTTACAGGCCGTTGGATTCCATTTCTTACATTACTTACATCAAATGGTTGTAATGCTGGTGAAATTTCCATGGCAATATTTTTACCTTGTGGCCTTCGTTGTGGGCACCAAAATTCAAAAGCTTCAACGCCTATATCACTTGGTGGTTCTTGTTTACCATAATTGCTAACTGCAGGATTAATTGCATTGAAAACAGAAACAATTCCTGAAATACGTTTATCGCTATTTGCAATATCTACCTCCTCATTTCTCATGAAACATACAAAAGCATATTGCTCTTCGGTAAATGTATACTCAAAATCAACACTGTACTTTCCTTCACCTGATTTTAACTCAATTGCTTTGCTTGCAACAGTTACATCGGGTGTGTGATTTCCAACTTTACTACTTATTCTCAACTCAACTTGTAAAGTAGTATTAGTTTTGGCATTAGCCCAAAATGAAATACTTGGCATTTTTTGCTTGCTTACAGGTAGCATTTGACCAGTAGAAAATTTAAGATTTTGCCATTCGCCAGAAGCTGGAATTTCTGATAATTCTAAACTTGAACTTGCTTTTAAAATAGTGGCTTGTTGCACTAAATCGTTGGCATCGTTTAAGGATAAATTTGGAATGTGCTGACCGGTTTTCATTAATTCTTGCTGCAACTCTTTGATATGTTTTTCTCCAATTGCTCTAGGGTTTGCATTGTATTTTTTAGCAAGACTTGCTGCTATTGCAACTGCTTGCCCAACATGGGCACAAGTGGCCATAACCCTTGTACTACCAAAAGCAACATGTGATGCACTTATGATACGACCAGCTAAGAAGAGATTGCTAATATTTTTGCTATACAAGCTGCGATAAGGAATGCCATAAATACCTTTTGAGTGCCATTGATTACAGCCTGATTTATCGCTAAACACCCCATCTGCAGGATGTAAATCAACGCTCCAACCACCAAAAGCAACTGCATCGTCAAACACAGTTTGTTCAATAACATCTTGTTGTTTTATGATATAATCGCCTTCAAAACGACGACTTTCTCTTTTTCCAGGTACGTGACCAACCCACTCTAAAGTTAGGTTATCAGCTTCCGGAAATTTGCCACTGTTTTTGATGTAATCCCAAACACCGTACACCACTTTCCAAAGTTGCCATTTAATGTTTTCAGTTTCGTGTACAGTATCTAATCTTCCTCCATATTCAATCCACCACAAACGACAACCAAAATCTTTTGGATTAAAATTTTTAAATCGAGGAACTTCTTTGGTTACATCAATGGCGAAAGAAGGAGGTATATATTTTACTTTTCTGCCAACATCTTTTGAGTAAAAATAAATAGAGTGTCCAAGTAATTCACCATACTCTTTTGTTGGAGCAAATAATTCACCAAATTCATCTTTAGATTCAGCCCCCATTCTAAAAGCTGCACCTGCTAAAAATCCTACAATACCATCGCCACTTGCATCACAAAAATATGGAGCCGTTAAAGTGTATTGAATAGAGTTTTGAGAGCAGAATGCAATAACAGATTCAATAGTATCGGCATCTTTTTTTGCAACATCGTACACAGCAGTATTTAAGAGCAAGGTAATATTGGGTTGCTCGGCTACTTTTTCAAGTAAAATCACATCAAACAACAGTGGATTTCCCTCAGGATTTCTGTGTCCGTTTTCAACTAAAATTTCATCTATTACACCACCTTCTCTAGCCCAACGATTATTATTACCCATGTGTGATGTGGCTCCTAAAACCCAAAGCCTAACTTCGCTAGAAGCATTACCACCCAACACAGGCCTATCTTGAACTAGAATTACTTTTAAACCTGCTCTTGCTGCAGTTATTGCAGTACATGTACCACCTAAACCACCACCTACAATTACAAGGTCTGCTGATAGGTGTTGTGATTGTAATGATCTTTTAAGGTTGTTATTATTGTCAACTAACATATTATTTTTTTACTTTTCTTAAATTTAATTGCTATGGTTTGTCGTATAAAAACTACTACCAATCTTCGTTTTGAACCATATTAGGGTTGTTGGCCATTTCTTGTATTGGTATTGGTAAAACTTTGTATTTATTTGGATTTGGATTATCGATAAAATCGAAATTTGAAAGCGGTTGACTATAAAAATCGGATAAAGATTTTTTTGTATTGGGTGCAATAACATCCCAACGCTTAAGATCGAACCAACGATGACATTCAAATGCAAATTCACGTCTCCTTTCTTGTCTGTATTTTGTTCTCAAATCAGCTTGGTCGGTAAAGGTTAATAATGGTAAGGCAGTGCTTCCATGAGTTCTTCTTACATTATTAATATGGTCTAATGCAGCAGTTAAATTAGCTGCACCACCAATTTCTATAAGAGCTTCAGCAGTCATGTGCAGTACATCTGCATATCTTAATAAAATAAGATCGTCACTTGCATCATCACCAGTTGAGTATTTCATTACAGATGAACCAGTAAGTTTATTGGCTAATGTAAAACTAGTAGTTGTAATAGCTCTTCTTGCATCAGATGTAGATTCAAAAACTCTAGTTGCAGCAGGAGCATCAGTTGCATAATCTGCAGTAGGGGCAGTGTATCTAAAAGTTCTAAAGGTCCAACCCATACGAGTAAATGCTTGTAAACTATTGGCTAACCCACTAGTGCCTCTAATAAAGTAAATTCTTTCTCTACATAATTGTTTGGTACCTAGCGTAGGAGTAAAAATATTGGCGAAGCTTGCATTCAAAGCAAGGTTGTATCTTGTTCTGTTATCAATTAAATCTTTAAGTTCATCAATGGCAAGTTGATATCCACTTGGGTCTCTTAATGGGAAGCCAGCCATTGTTAAATAAACTTTACCTAAAAGCGTTTTAGCAGCAGCTACTGTAACACGACCACCATCTGTAGAAGTGTAACTATAAGATGTGTCTAAAAAAGTTTTAGCATATTTTAAATCTTCGATTACATGATTATAAACATCTCTTGTAGCAGCTCTTTTTGGAAAAATATTGTTTGCTGTAATGTCTGAAGGTTCAGTTTGTAATGGAACATCACCAAACATTTGCACTAATCTAAAATGATAAAAAGCTCTAAAAAATCTTGCCTGAGCTTGTGCTAAGCGAATAGTTTTTGGTCTAAATTTTACGCTATCAGATGCAAATTTTATTACATTGTTTGCTCTATTTATTACATTGTACGATCTGCTCCAAGCACCAGCAATTACTGAGTTTGTAGATGTAAAAGTCATCATATCTAACTGTGACCTTTCTGGAGTAAAGTTTGTATTGGTTGGGTAGCCACCATCATCGCTTATTGTTTCTAAAGGAAACATTATTGGCAAACCACTCGAAGCTTCAAATCTTGCAGCATTATAAATACCATCTACGCTTGCCTTTATATCATCTTCAGTAGAGTAGAAGTTTGAATTGGTAATTTGATCTTGTGGAATTTCTTCTAAAAATTTTTTGCAAGAAGAAAAACTAATTATTGTTATTATTAATATTAAAAAATGCTTTTTCATATAATTATAAATTTAAAAATTAAAGTGTTACTGTAAAACCAAAACGATATGCTAATGCCAATGGAGCAGCTCCATTATCAATTCCTCTAGTAAATCCTCTACCACTAGAAGCACCAATTTCTGGATTAAAACCTGAGTATTTTGTTATAATAAACAAGTTTTGTACGTTACCATACACTTGAATATTTTGAACTTTCAGTTTTTTAATTAAACTAGCTGGTAGTTTATAACTCAAGCTAATATCTCTACATCTAAAGAAATCGGCATTTTCAATAAAGTAATCTGTTGATTCTCTTTGGTCTGCAGTTGTTCCTGCAACTACAGTTGTAGCACGTTTATTTTGCTCTCTTAAGTCTGCAATTGTTTTTGCATCCATACCTGGTAATATTGCTCTGTACCTTGTATCATAGGCATCTTTTCTTACATTGTTTAAGCCAGTCATTGTTCCCCAGTTAATCATAAATTGATTAAATACTTGGTGGCCGTATGCATAACTAAAATAAGCAGTTAGTTCAAAGTTTTTGTAACTAATGGTAGTATTAAATCCACCAAAAGCAACGGGAACAGCGTTACCAATCCAAGTTCTATCTAAATCGTTTAAAAGGCCATCACCATTTAAATCCATAAATCTTCTTTCGCCTTCTTGTGCACTACGTCTTAAACCTGCAGATGCAGTTGCAATGCCTAAACTATCCCAAAGACCTTCAGATCTAAGGCCAAAAAATGCACCAACTGGTTTACCAGCAGCTACTCTTAATACAGGAATATTATTGCTTAATACGCCAGCGGTATAAAATTCATTTGGATTGTCGGTTCTTAATCTTTCAACTAAATTTTGGTTAAAGTTGATGTTACCTTCAACACTCCATTTCAAATCTTTTTGGTTAATAATTTTTACTCCAACTGTAATTTCTAAGCCTTCATTTTTTAAAGTTCCGATATTATCTAACATGGTGTTAAA
>JBMLOR010000040.1:0-8404 GCA_049242865.1 Chitinophagaceae bacterium
ACTTCTATTTCTTTCCATCCTTTTTCCCAATCGCCAGCAATTGAAATTAGTCCAGCAAGTGCCATTTGTTTTAAACGCCAAACTATAAAAACATCGCCAGTTTTTATTTTCATTTTGGTGAGCAGGTTGTTTAAAAATTTTAGAAGTTTTTGATTGTCGTTAGTTAATGCATTCAATATTTCTTTATCGTAGAAATCCTCTGCTTTACTAACAATTTTTTTGCCACCTTCGAGTATTCTTACACCACTGTTTTCGTTACATAATTTAGTAAATTCATCTGGGTCAATTTCAAATTCACTCAAGGTTATTGGGCGTGCTAATTTCTTTGCTTTAATAAATTCTTTGGGCAAAATTTCATGCAAATGTTGTGGGTAAAAAATTTGACCTTTTTCGTTTATAAAAGGCAAGTTGTTTAAATATAACACATGAATACGGCCTTGATAGTTTTTTAGCTGACCAACAAGCCAATAGTAACTGCAAACATCGTGTTGGTTTTGAGCCATCCAAATCCAAACTTGTTCATCGGGGTTTTCGTCGAGTGTTTTCACTAAGTTGTGTACAGTTAGTTTATCGTCTACCAATTGTAATTGATCGGTGTAGGGAGAATGTTGCAAGGCATTTTCCCACCAAGATTTTCGTGCTTGATAACCTTCTGTTTCAAAAATGTTATAAATAGGGCCAACTGCAAAATCATCTTTAATTTCTATGATGGTGCCATGTAAACTTTCATCTAAACCAATTGCTTGTTGTAGTACAGCAATATTGGCATGTTCAAAAACTATATGAATCATTTTTCTAATTAATTATTTAATTTTATTTTGAGATTTGATAATCATAATCTAACCCATAACTTCTTGATTTATCAAAGAAACGACTACTACTTCTTTTTAATTCATAGGCTGCCTCTTTTAGCAATTTAGTAATTTGCTCATCAATTGATAGATTAGTTTTTAATACTTTATCACTAAATTCTGTAAAGGTATCATCAATATCAATTTTTGTTGTATCTACAGGTTGTAACCCACAAAAAGCTATTTTCCAATCAACATCTTTTTCGCTTTCTTTATATTTATAAAAGTACACCCAACCAGTTTTGTTTTTTGATTGAAAAGGTAAATGCTTATTCAAATACACTAAACTGTCTTCTCTCCTATAGTTTGTTAAAATAGCTTTTGCAAAATCCTCTTGCACTATTATTTTTTTAGGTAAAAGATTAAGCTTGTTGTTAGCTTTTAAATACCTATACACACTAATTTTTGTTTTTTCATCTACAGCCAATTCACCCCAAATACTATCGCTAAAAGGCTTTTTGTTTTTTTCCAATAGCTTGGCGGTAAAGAATTTTACTTCACTGTTTTTTGATTGTAGGTTTTTATTTATGAAATTTGGGATGTTTGGATTTTTATCCCAAAATGGCATTAATAAATTGGAATAAGACATTAAGTAAGTGTTGTTGCTGGTATTGAAACTTTTGTATTTATAGGAATACGAAACATTTATATCACTTTCATCATCACTTGAATTACTTTTGTTAATTAATTTTTCATCACTTATTTTAAGTTTTTTCTGTTCAATTTTTGCATCAAAAAATAATTTACTACTTAGCGATTCATATTCTTTGCTTGTAATTAAATTGCTATCAATCATGTTCGAAATTAAATCATATACTTTCCATTTATAATCGTCTAAACTGCTTAGATGCAATAGTGTTGGTAATAGATTTTTTGCAAGTAAAATGGTATCGTTAAAGTTTTCAAATAAGGTTGTTACATTATCTTCATCCTCAAAAACAGGAGGATCATTAAGTAAAATATCTCCCAAAATTTCAAAGGCTTTTTTAGTTTTTAAATTTCCTAATGCAAGTATAGTTTTATTTTGAAAAGTAGCTGTATCGCCTGCCTTATCATAATATTCTTTTAGGGCAAAAACTGCTTCATCTGTTTTTCGTAAATAACCAATTTCTTGAATTAGGTTGGTTTTATTTATAATGTAATCTTTGCTTTTATTATCTAAATTGCTTATGGCATTTTTAATTAATGGCAAATCGGCCTCAATAAACTTTACTTGGTTTATATGTTTTTTTGCATACTTAGAAATGGTTGAATCTTTTGAATTATAATCGTCAAAAAACTTACTACCTTTTGGCGTAAATAAATCAAAGTTTGTTGTACTATCATGCATTGGCTTGAAGCTATCAAAAAAATCTTGTTTTGATTTTGATAATTTTTCGTTTGTATTAGCATGCGTATAAATAGTAAACAACCTTGCTTTATTTAAAATTAACTTTACTTTTAAATATTGTGTGGAATTGGTATCAGTGAAGTTGAAATTTAACGTTCTTACACCATTGTTATAACTAAATGATTTATTGGTAATAGCAAAGTCTTGATAGGATTCATTAAGGGCAGTGATATTTAAATCTTCTTCTATTTCTTGCCAAAATTTAGTTGAATCTTCATAGTATTTATATTTTGGATAAGCTTTAGATTTTACAACTATTTCTTCGTTTGTTTTATCGCTATTAAATACAAACTTTTCTTCTGTCTCTTCATATTTTTCAATGCTTTTGCTTGTTTTGTTTTCAGCATTTTGAACGCGTTGACTTAGTCTTGCAATCTCTAAAAATACTTTTGAAATGCTATCTAAAACTAAGCTCGACTTCACAGAAAAAAACAAAGTACTATCTTGATAGTCTTTTGCTTCTCCATCTTGCAATGGCATTATTTTAAAGGATTCTACAAATTGCTGTGCTTGTTTTTGATTGTCTTTGAACTTTGAAATTAGTAAATAGAAATTTGTACCAACATTATAAATTCTATTTAAATAGTTATCATCATCAACACATTTTCCTATTAATTCTATATAGTTCATGCCATTAATATTGCCTTGCTTTTTTATTGTTGGAGCAAGAAAATATTTGTTACTTTCAAAGCTTTGTGCACATAATGAAAGGCTAAAGGTATCTTCTTCTAAAAAATAATAGTTGGTAAATGTTTTTGGTAAGATATAAAAATATGTTTTTGAAATAGTATCGTAGGCTTCGTAACCCTTACTTTTTTCAAGACTTCCATTCATCATTCCATAATAATTTCTTTCAAAAGAATTGTTGCCTTTGTTTTCAATAGGTAATGAAGGTAAATACACTTGAAATCCTCCTGTACTTGGCGTAAATGGTTTTAAATCAGTATTATAGTTGGACTTTGTAAAACTTATACTCTTAAAAAATTCAGTAGCTTCTTCACCCTTTACATAACCTTCAAAGCCACTCATTTTAAATACAATTACTTCTAGTGGTGTAATAAAAATGTTGTATCGTTGAAAATCTCCTTTTCTGGTTTTGTTTAAAATATCGAAACCATTGTAGCCATTTAAACTAATTGCTTTTTTTTCAATAATTTTTCCTGGTATATTTTCGTACAACAAGCTATCAATTTTTAATTTCATTCTAGCTTCGTTGTAGTTCCATAAGTATCCTTGTGTTGCTACTCTCGTAATCATATAGTAAGCACCATTACTAAAATCTGCATGAACCCATTGTTTATTTATACCTTCATTTGCATAGGTAGAACTATAAAATTTTCCAGGGGCATTTACAGTAAATAAACTATCTTCTGCAAACTGTTTTTCCAGTTTTCTTGGAATGGTAATTTTATTTATTTCTTCTCTTTTCTTGCTCATGCCAATTCCCATAATAATTGGTCTTAATGTATAACCATTGGCTCGCAGTAATTCAATAACTCCTCTTTTTCCAGGTAAATGCATGGCACCAACAGCAGCAAAAAGAGTATTGCCTTTTTTTAAGATTTTTGTAATTTCATTAGCATGAATTTCGTTGCGTTTGTACAAAAAATATTCATAAAAACCTTCACTATTCATGGTTTTTCTTGATAAACTATCCATTAAATCCAAATTGCCTTTTCTGTAAGCATCTTCAATAGTATTCACACCAATTTGTGATTTATTACTTTGATCTTCATCAGCTTCTGTACTTCTACTTTTTCTTTTTGATTCTGCAGCAAAAGCTTTGTAACCTTCTATAATCAAAGCCTCACTTTCTTTAAAATTTTCTAAGCCAAAGAATTGTTTTTTTAATTTCTGACTACATTGAAAAATATGCATATCTAAGTAGGTATTCTCTTCAAAATCGCCTGAACTTCCAAAGTTTCTATACAAAAAATGATTGATTACTTCAGGATCCCAAGCTAATGCACTTCTTAAAGGAATATCACTATAGTTAATTAAAAAACTGCTTTTATTAATATAATCGCTTGAAATTCCATTTTCACCATTGCCATACATAAAATTGTTAACCTTATTAAATATGCTTTCTAGATAATCTTTTTGCCAAGTGTTTGGATTGTTTTCTAAAGCAATAGCATCGACAGAACTTAAGGCATTGTAAAACGAATCGCTAAGGTTAAATGCCAATTTGCTGCTTACGTGCATAGTACCAAAAAGATAAGCTTTAGTTTTAATTCCATTACCAGTAATTTCCCATAAAACACTAGGATATTTTAAGGTGTTTTCTTTTTTTTGGCTTACAGCTAAACTGCAAATAAAGCAAATGACGCTGGCTAAAATAATTTTCATTTTTGTAGAGTGCATGTTATGAAGTTTTAAGTTTTATAGTTATAAGTTCTTCTTTTAATTATTATTTTTTTGCAATTAAATAATATACACAGGTTGTAAAAAAGTTTCTTACAAAAGGAATGCTTCGCAATATTGGCAATTGTTTTAAAGGTTTTATACCAAATTTAAAGCTATAAATAGGATTAATAATATAATGTGTTTTGTTTACTATTCGATAATTAGTATCCTGAGCATATCTTTCAAATTGTTCAATTGAAATTTGAGTATCTCTAATTTCTAACAAATCTGCAACAGGCTCGTTAAATTTTGTTAAAATAGCTTTATACCAACTGTAAGGCAGCAAATGCCAATAAGGAATTTTGCTCAACCACTTGGTTCTACATAACTGTTGATGTCCACCAAAAGGCATTTGCCATGGTGGAAATCCAAAAAAAATGCAACCATCTTTGTGTAAAAATCGTTGCATTTCAGCCATTAATTTTGGTTGATTATGAATGTGTTCAATTACATCTTTTAAAATAATAATATCGAATACACCACCTAATTCTTCAGCATCAACTTCATAAATATCTTTTCCTATAAACAATGCTTTGTTTGTTTTAACATAATCTGCTAATTTTTCGTTTGCCAAATCTAGTCTAGGTGTATCAAATTCAACACCAACAACAAAACAACCTCTTTGCAAAAAGGGTTCAAGCACACCCGCTTCTCCACATCCAATTTCTAATATTCTTAAACCAGCTTTAATTGGCAAATATTTTTCGATAAATGGCATTACAAAATCTTTTGAATTTTGCGACTGCATGTTAAAATACCTAGTTCTATCATAATGAAAATCAAACATTTGCCATTGATATTTATGGCTGCAATTTTAAAGTAAAAATAAACACCATGTTATTTTAGAACTTAACTTGCATAAATACCTTAAATTTTATTCATTAAATCCGTTAGATAATAAGTCTCAAAAATTTGATAACTAGTTTAGTTAAATTTATATAATTAGATTTGCATCTTATTTTTTTAAGATGATTATAATTGATAATAAATTAGTAAGCGACGAAGTAATAGAAGAGCAATTTATTTGCAATTTGAGCAAGTGCAAAGGTGCTTGTTGCGAAGAGGGTGATGCAGGTGCTCCTTTAACTGATGAAGAACTAGATGAAGTTGTTCAAAACATTGACATCTATAAAAAATATATGACTCAACAAGGCATTGCAGCCATTGAAAAACAAGGTTTATATACCTATGATAAACATTTTGGTTGGGTAACGCCCACTGTAAATAATGCTATTTGTGCTTATGGTTATAAAGATAAACAAGGAACAATTCTTTGTGCTATGGAACAAGCCTACAATAATGGTGAAACATCTTGGAAAAAGCCAATTAGCTGTCATTTGTTTCCAATAAAAACTGCCAAAAGCAAAAGCGATACAGATATTGAATTTGTGAACTACGAACCTAGAGAAGATATTTGTGCCCCAGCTTGTGCCTTTGGAAAAAAACAAAAAATGCCAGTTTATAAATTTTTGAAAGAAGCAATTATTCGTAAATATGGCGAAGATTTTTATGAAGCTTTAGATGCTTGTGCTAATCGACCACAATAACCAAAATAACATGAAACAAACCGTACAATTTCAAGATTTAAAGCAGGCCTCTTACAAAGAAGTTTGGGATTATCAAGAAACCTTATTGCAACAAAATGTACAAATAAAGCAACAAGCTAGAGATGCTAATGTAGATGCTAAGTTTTCGAATACAACTCATCATTTGTTGTTTGTAGAGCATCCACCTGTATATACTTTAGGTAAAAATGGTAACGAAAATAATGTACTACTCACACCTACAGAATTACAAGAAAAAAACATTGAATATTTTCATATTAATCGAGGTGGAGATATAACTTTTCATGGACCAGGACAGATAGTTGGCTATCCCATTTTTGACCTAGATAAGTTTAGTACAGATTTGGGTTGGTATTTGCGTAGTTTAGAAGAAGTAATAATTAAAACCCTTGCTCACTATGGATTACATGGTATGAGAAGTAAAGGAGAAACAGGCGTTTGGCTAGATGCTAATGAATTAGGAAAAGAAAGAAAAATTTGTGCCATTGGAATAAAATGCAGCAGATGGATTACCATGCATGGTTTTGCATTCAATGTAAATACCAATTTAGACTATTTTAAAAACATTATTCCTTGCGGAATTGTAAACAAAAAAGTTACTTCATTACAGCAAGAGTTACAAAAGGAAATTGATTTGAATGAAGTAAAACAAATCGTAAAACACAATTTTGAGGAAGTATTTAATATTACACTAACTCAATCACTGTAATCTCAGGCAAAATGCCCACTCTGCCTGGATATCCAATAAACCCAAAGCCTCGGTTTACATACAGTTTTTGATTGCCATCTTCATACAATCCTGCCCATTGTTTATACATCCATTGTACTGGACTAAATTTAAAAAATGGCGTTTCAAAACCAAACTGCATACCGTGTGTATGTCCACTAAGCATCAAATCAATATCGTTATATAATGGTTTTACTTCTGCATCCCAATGACTTGGGTCGTGGCTCATTAATATTTTAAAATGATAGTCTGTAGTTGCAGCATGAGCTTCTTTTAATTTACCATATTTAGGAAAACGGCCTTTAGCTCCCCAATTTTCAATCCCAATTAAGGCAATTTTTTCATTTTCTTTCTCAATAGCTACATGCTCATTCATTAATAATCTCCATCCCATTGTAGCTTGTGCATCTTTAAGTTTTTGTAAGTTATCAGCCTTAGCTTCTTTAGTTTCCCATTGTACATAATCACCATAATCGTGGTTTCCTAAGGTGCTATATACTCCATGTTTAGCTTTAAGTTGAGCAAAAATTGGCATATAATCTACTACTTCGGAATGTCTATCATTTACCAAATCTCCTGTAAACAAAATTAAATCGGCTTGTTGTTGAAGTATTAAATCAACACCATGTTGCACAGCCTTTTTATCGTTAAAACTTCCACTATGGATATCGCTTATGTGAACAATTTTAAACCCTTTAAAATTTTTTGGTAAGTTTTCAAATGCAAGCTTAACTTTTTTAATCTGATAATTATATTTATTACTAAAGCCATATAATAACGTGCCAAATAATGTTGTGCCTACGCCCAAACCTAGCCAACTTAAAAATGCACTTCGTGGAATAGCATCTTCTGTATTTAAATACTCGGCACCTGTTGTAGGAAAAATTTTTTCCATTAACCATAAAGCTCCTCTCCTAATATCATCAATTAAAAAGAATACAGTTGCAATAAATTTTGCAAAAAATAATCCAATTAAAATTGCAAAAACATAATTTCTGAATATTTTACTAGTTTGTAAAAATTGTAAATATGGGTAGGCAATTAAACTAATAATTGTTAAGGCGGTTATCATCCAAAATATTGAATGAATAACATATCTTGCTTTTTCGCTTGTGTTTTGTGTTACAGTTTTTACAGCCTGAAAAACATAAAAATCTAGCAATAACATAATGCCTGCTAGTATAAAAAAACCAATGGGATTTTTCATTATTAAAAATAAGGTGACAAATGTAAATGTTAAGATTTTAGAACATTAAAAGAGTTAATTAATTTGAGTCATAAATTCTTTTCATTACGCTCCTCTCAACCCATAAATTGAGTAAAACTGTTTGCGGGAACTTCCGCAAGCTAAAAAACTGAGTAAAACTGTTTGCGGGAACTTCCGCAAGCTAAAAAACTGAATAAAACTGCTTGCGGGAACTTCCGCAAGCTAAAAAACTGAATAAAACTGCTTGCGGGAACTTCC
>JBMLOR010000040.1:8504-10123 GCA_049242865.1 Chitinophagaceae bacterium
TTGCGGGAACTTCCGCAAGCTAAAAAACTGAATAAAACTGCTTGCGGGAACTTCCGCAAGCTAAAAAACTGAATAAAACTGTTGGACGATGATAAGATTTGACAACTCTTTTAGAATTTTCAAATCTGCTTTTTAACTTATTCATCATACCAAGAGCATTGAAAAGTAAAATTTTAACCTTGATTCGTGTTTTTACCCTCTCAATTTATACACCAACTATCGTTCAATACCCTCAACCCCTAATTTCGTTTTTAAATCAACATCAATGGCATTAAATATAAAAACCCTTCAAACTCGAAGTATTACAGCACTTGTATTTGTAGTTGTAATGTTAAGTGGTTTATTGATTAACCAATGGAGTTTTTTGTTATTGTTTAGCATTATACATCTTGGTTGTTGGTACGAATATTTTAAAATAGTTGGGCTAATACACCCACCCTATCAGCATATTTCGAATTTTCATAAAACAATGATTGTACTAGGAGGATTTGGTTTTATGTTGTTTTGTACGCCACCATCTATGCAAATCGATAAAATTCCACTTAAAACTATTGGCTACGGATTAATTGTATTATTTGCTACAGCTTTCCCATTTATAGAAATAGTATTTAACAAACAAAAGAATATTAAACTAGTTTTTTATTCGTTGTTAGGGTTGATATACATTTCTTTGAGTTGGAGTTTGCTAATGAACATGCGTGGCTTTTTTAGTTTTAGTAGCTTTAAATATTTAAAATCTTTAGACATTAGTTTAGTATATATTTTGATTTTAATATCAAGCATTTGGATAAATGATACAATGGCTTACATAGTTGGTTCGATAATTGGAAAAACACCATTAAGTAGTATTTCTCCTAAAAAAACTTGGGAAGGCACATTAGGTGGTATAATTTTATGTGTATTGTTTGTAGGTTATGTTGTTGCACCTTGGTTTTTTGGCGAAAGTTTTACAGAAAATTTATTGGGTACATTTAGATTAATTGCCATGTGTATTGCCTTAATCGCAGCTGTTGTAGGTACTTTAGGTGATTTGTTAGAAAGTAAGTTAAAACGTTTGGCCAATATAAAAGATAGTGGAAGTTTTATGCCTGGTCATGGTGGGTTTTTAGACAGATTTGATAGTTTAATTTTAGCTACTCCATTTGTTTGGTTGTTCTTAAAAATTGTATTAAAAGCCTAAACTTTTTTATATTGTATTTGTTAAATGGGAAAAAAAATAACTGCTATTAAATATTAAAATTAATATTGCAGCCCATTAAAGATATGTACACAATAAACGTAAAATTTGAACAAAAAGGTGTAGAGCCTACTACAATAACTACAAATGCTGTTGGCGATAGTTTATTGGAAGTTTTATTAGATAATAATATTGAGTTGCACCATAATTGTGGAGCAGTTTGTGCTTGTAGCACTTGCCATTTATATGTAGAAAGTGGAGAAGATTTTTTAGAAGAATTGAGCGACCGTGAAGAAGATTTTATTGACCGTGCAGTAAATCCTAGAATTAATAGTAGATTAGGTTGTCAATGTGTTTTACAAAAAGGAGAAGGTACAATAAACATCACTTTGCCCGACCAAACTCAATTTTTGGGAGAATAGAGGAAGTAATGATGAATTAT
>JBMLOR010000040.1:10223-14517 GCA_049242865.1 Chitinophagaceae bacterium
TCAATAAATAGCTATACTAATTCATAAATATTAAATAAGAGATATTAAATATTAAATAATGTTTGAACCACCAATTCATTGGAACGACTACGAAGATATTGCTCTAAAACTTTACGAAAAGTTTGGAGATGATTTTACAGAAAGTAAAATTTATAGAGTAAGATTTACCGATTTACTTGAATGGGTTTTAACCTTACCAAGTTTCGAAGGTAAAAGAGAAGATTGCAACGAAGGCCATTTAGAAATGATTCAAAGTAGTTGGGTGTACGAATGGCGTGACAATCAAAAATAATACAACACCTATGAATGTACTTGCCAGTTTTAAACAAATTAAAGTATTTGTATTTGATATTGATGGTGTATTAACCAATGGACAAATTTTAGTTTTACCTAATGGTGTAATGGCAAGAAGCATGAATGTTAAGGATGGATATGCCTTACAATTAGCAATAAAAAAAGGATATAAAGTTGTTATTATAAGTGGAGGCTTTTCTCAAGAAATTTTGGAGCGATTTGAATTACTTGGAGTTAAAGATGTATTTCTAAAAGTAAGTGATAAGGTTAAAGTGCTTACAGATTATATGCATCACCATAATTTGAGTTTTGAGCATACTTTATTTATGGGAGATGATTTACCAGATTTTGATGCCATGAAACTTACAGCATTGCCTTGTTGCCCTAACGATGCAGTACAAGAAATAAAAAATATAAGTAGTTATACATCTCCATTAAAAGGAGGTGATGGATGTGTAAGAGATGTAATTGAGAAAGTTATGAAACTTCAAAATACTTGGCATCACGAAAATCATGTAGCTGCTAAATAGTAATTAGTGTAGCCTAATATAAATTTTTCTAAAAATTATCTATTGAAATTATTAACTGCATTTTTTCAATTAATAAGATATAAAAATCTCTTCTTCATTGTGCTTGCACAATGTTTGCTTAAGTTTTGTATTATAGATCCTATTTATATTGAAACCAATTTACTACCTGCCATTAATGGAATATACTTTGTGTTAATCATTATTGCTAGTATTACTATTGCAGCTGCAGGTAATGTAATTAATGATTATTTTGATGTAAATATTGATCAAATAAATAAACCACAAAAGCTAGTAGTTAATAAAATTATTAGTCGCCGTTGGGTAATATTTTGGCATTTAACTTTAAATGTATTAGGATTAGTTTGTACTATGTATGTAAGCCTAAAAACAGGGATGCATGGTTTATTTTTAGCAAATGCTGCTTGTGTGTTGCTATTGTTTGTTTATTCAGCTTCGTTGAAAAAAAAATTATTATGGGGTAATGTTTTAGTGTCTTTACTTACAGCATGGGTATTACTTATTTTAATTATTCCTGAATATAATTTTTTTAGTCAACAAACAAATCTGCAGCGAGCAGCTAATGAAAAAGTATTAAGGTTGGGCATGCTTTATGCAGGATTTTCATTCATCATTTCTCTTGTTAGGGAGATTGTAAAGGATGTTGAAGATTTGGAGGGTGATATTAAATATGGCTGTAAAACAATGCCTATAGTTTGGGGCATAAATGCTAGTAAAATTTTTGCAGGAATTTTTATTTTACTCTTAGCAATTGTGTTGCTTATAATACAAATTTATGTAATTCGATTTGGTTGGTGGATGAGTATTTTGTATTGTATAGTAGCAGTTGTAATACCACTAATATTTACTTTTAATAAACTTTTACAAGCCCAAACTTCAATGCAATTTGGTAAAATTAGTAGTGCTATAAAAATGATTATGCTTGCAGGTATTTTATCAATGATTTTTATTAAATGGTACCATTAATTATTTGATATTTAATATTTTGTATTTAATATTTTGTATTTAATATTGGTTGAATGATTTTTTGATTGGTTGATTTTTTGATTCATCGATCCTTTGATTGATTAATATACTCAAAACAAACTAACAACTAATAAACAAAAGCAATTGACCAATGACTAATTTCTAATGACTATATTAAACTTCCCAACATTTTTACAACCGCATCAATTTCCTCTTTTGTGTTGTGTTTGCTAAAACTAAATCGAACCGTTACTTTATTTGGATTGTTGTTAAATGCTCTAATTACATGGCTTCCTGCATCTGCTCCACTACTGCATGCACTTCCACCACTAGCACAAATGTTGTTAATGTCTAAATTAAATAGCAACATTTCGCTTTTACTAGTTTTAGGAAAGTTAACACTTAAAACTGTATACAAACTTTTGCCATCTGTATCTCCATTAAAATCTACATCACTAATTTTTTCAAGAAGCTGAGCTTTCATGTAATGCTTTAAGCTATTAATGTAAGCACTATCTTTTTCGTAATTTGCAGTTGCAAGTTCTAATGCTTTTGCAAAACCAATAATACCGTATAGGTTTTCAGTGCCTGCACGCATGTTTCTTTCTTGGCTTCCACCATGTACAAAAGGTTTTATGCTAATATTTTCATTGATATATAATATGCCTGAACCCTTTGGACCATGAAATTTATGCCCTGCACCTGTAATAAAATGTACAGGAGTTTCTCTTAGGTTAAAAGGAAAATGGCCAACCGTTTGAACAGTATCGCTATGAAAAATGGCATCATATTTTTTGCAAATATTTCCAATTTCATGCAAATCAATCATATTGCCAATTTCGTTGTTGGCATGCATTAAGGTTACTAAAGTTCTTTTGTTTTCAGCTTGTTGTAATAATTCTTCTAAGTGTGCAACATCAATATGCCCATTTGGTAAAATATTTACAAAGCTTAAACTTACTACACCAATTTGTTTATAATGTTCTACACAATGTAAAGTAGCATGATGTTCTATAGGAGAACTAATAATGTGGGTACAACCTAAATCTCTAATGGCAGCTTGTATTGCTGTATTGCTACTTTCGGTACCTCCACTTGTAAAAAAAATTTCTGCTGGATGAGCGTTTAAAATTTTTGCTACTGATTTTCGAGCCATTTCAATTCCCAATCTGCTCTCTCTTCCATAAGAATAAATGCTTGATGGATTACCAAAGTTGGTAGTTAAATAAGGCATCATTGCATTTAAAACTTCTTGGTCTAAAGCAGTTGTAGCAGCATTATCAAAATAAATTCTCTCACTCATTTTTAAACAGATTAAAACAAGCCAATTTGATGGTTACAAATTGGCTTGTGAAATTTTAAATGAATAATAGAGCATCGCCATAACTAAAGAAACGATACTTATCTTTAATAGCTTTTTTGTAGGCTTCCATTGTTAAATCATATCCTGCAAAAGCACAAGCCATTATTAGTAAGCTTGTTTTTGGCAAATGGAAATTTGTAATTAAACTATCAGCTACGTTAAATTGGTAAGGAGGATAAATAAAATTATTGGTCCAACCTTCGCTTGGTTTTAAGAATTTTTCAGCAGTGAAACTAGTTTCTAGAGCTCTCATAGTTGTAGTTCCAACACTACAAACTCTATGACTTCTTTCTTTTGCTCTGTTTACAGTTGCAGCAGCAGCTTCTGGAATATTGTAATACTCTGCATCCATTTTATGTTTAGTTAAATCTTCCACCTCAATTGGTCTAAAAGTTCCTAAACCTGTATGTAAAGTAATTTCAGCAAATCTAATACCATGTATTTCACAACGTTTTATAAGTTCTCTGCTAAAGTGTAAGCCTGCAGTTGGGGCACTTACAGCACCTTCGTATTTTGCATACACTGTTTGGTAACGTTCTCTATCTTCTTCATCGGGTTTGCGTTTTATGTATCTTGGAATTGGTGTTTCGCCCAAATGTTCCATCATTTCTTTAAAACTTTCTTCACTACCTTCCCATAAAAATTTTATAGTACGTCCACGGCTTGTGGTATTGTCAATTACTTCGGCAACTAATTCTTCATTTTCACCAAAATATAATTTGTTACCAACACGAATTTTACGAGCAGGGTCAACAATTACGTCCCATAAACGATTGGGTTTATTTAATTCACGAAGTAAAAAAACTTCAATTTTTGCTCCTGTTTTTTCTTTTCTGCCATACATGCGAGCAGGAAAAACTTTGGTGTTATTTACTACAAAAACATCTTTATCGTCAAAGAACTCAAGAATATCTTTGAAGTTTTTGTTTTGCATTTCGCCAGTTTTTTTGTTTACAACTAGCAATCTGCTGTCTTCTCTACGTGGAGTTGGACGTTGTGCGATAAGATTTAACGGTAAATCGTAACTGAAATGACTGAGTTTCATTTTATAAAAATTTTGTTTTAATGTATGAAACTACATGAACTATGCTGCCGCCTTACAGGGCTGCTGGTGCATGAAGTA
>JBMLOR010000041.1:0-7886 GCA_049242865.1 Chitinophagaceae bacterium
AATTTTTTATTACTCGACGAACCTACCAACCACTTAGATATGGTAAGTGTAGATTTACTGGCTAATGCATTAAATAAATACGAAGGCTCATTCATTACTGTAAGCCACGATAGATATTTTATAAGCAAAACTGCCAATAAAATTTGGGAAATTGAAGATGGTGAAATTAAAGAATTTAAAGGTGGATATAATGAATGGGTAGAGTGGAAAGAAAGAATGGCAAGCCAAGCTAAACAAAATACTACTGAAGCAAAACCTGTGGTTAAAGAAGAAAAACAAACTGCACCAACTGTAGTAGCCAATAATCCTCCAAAAGATAAAACCCAAGAAAAAGAAATTAGTAAACTAAAAAAGCAACTCGAAAAAATTGAAGGTGAACTTAATACTTTGAACCTTAAAAAATCAAGTATAGAAAGTGATTTGGGTAATCCTGATATTTATGCTAATAAAGATAAATTTTTAGAACTAGAAAAAAACTATTTACAAGTTAAAGCAGATTTAGACAAAGCAAATGCACAATATGAAACTGTTTTTGAACAGCTACTTGTTTTAGAAAGTTAGTGTCGTAAATTTTCATTAACTAAATAACTTTAAACAATCGTCATTGTTTATGTTTGTAGTATGAAAAAACTATCGATTCTATTATTTGCCATCGCAATTTCTTTTTCTACTTTTTCGCAAGATTTTTTTGCAACTACAACACAAGCAAATCGTTGGGTAGATAGCGTATATAAAACGCTGAGCAAAAAACAACGTGTTGCACAACTTATGATTATAAGGGCTCACAGCAATTTGGGTCAGGATCATATTGATGGTGTAGTTAAACTAATTAAAAAATTTAATATTGGTGGATTATGTTTTTTTCAGGGTGGTCCTGTACGCCAAGCTAATCTTACAAATTATTATCAAAGTATCGCAAAAACACCATTAATGATTACCATTGATGCTGAGTGGGGCGTTGGCATGCGATTAGATAGTGTACAAAATTTTCCTCGTCAGTTAATGATGGGTGCAATGGATAATGAAAACATCGTTTATCAATTTGGCAGAGCTGTTGCTAAGCAATGTAAACGCCTAGGAATACATGTAAATTTTGCACCTGTTGTAGATGTAAATAACAACCCTAATAATCCTGTTATCAACGATAGAAGTTTTGGAGAAAATAAATTTAAAGTTGCAAAATATGGTGCAGCATATACCAATGGTATGCAAAGTTTAGGTGTAATGGCTTGTGCAAAACACTTTCCAGGACATGGTGATGTTGCTGTAGATAGCCATCTAGATTTACCCATAATTGACAAAACAAAAAATCAATTAAATGAATTAGAATTATATCCATTCAAAAAATTAATAGATGCAAATGTTGGAAGCATGATGCTAGCTCATTTATACTTACCTGCACTAGATACCACAACCAATCAAGCTTCATCATTATCTCCAAAAGTTGTTGGTGATTTATTGAAATCTGAAATGCAATACAAAGGATTAACATTTACTGATGCCTTAGAAATGAAGGGGGTTTCAAAATTTTATCCTGCAGGTGAAGCAAGTGTGCAAAGCATATTAGCAGGCAACGATTTATTGTGCTTGCCTGGTGATGTTGAAGGAAGTATAAAAAAAATTTTGAAAGCTGTAAGAAAAAAGCAAATCTCAAAAAAAGAATTAGAAGCTCGTGTTAAAAAAGTTTTATTAGCCAAGTATAATTTAGGATTACATACAGTAACTCCTATACAAACTGATAACTTAGTTGCTGATTTAAATATAAGTACAGCAGCAATTACAAATGATATTGCTATTAATGCAATTACATTGGTAAAGCAAGAAAACAAAATAGTTTTTCCTATAGGATTTAATGTAGCAAATAAAGATGTTTTACCTAAAGTGGCTTACATCAGCATCGGTAATGGAAAAGAAAATTTAGTAACAAATACAATTAAAAATATTTGGAGTGGTGATGTGTTTTTATTTAATAATAGTTATTCAAAAACTGATACAATCAAAGAAACTATTGAGCCACAAATTGGAGTAAAAATTATTGATACTAAAGAAAAAATAGAACAAGCAAATACAATACTAAATAGTTTAAAAAATGGAAATTATGATGTAGTGGTTATTGGCGTTCACAATTATAATAGAAGACCTGCAAATAATTTTGGAATAAGCAATAGTGCAGCATACCTTTTACAACAATTGCAAAATAACAGTAATTCTTTATTCAGTTTTTTTGGAAATCCTTATGCTATAAAAAACATTCCACAAGCCAATAATGTAATAACTTGTTATGAAGATGATGCCACTACTCAAAAAGTATTTTGTGAAATGTTACAAGGTAAACTTACCCCTAATGGTACTTTACCAGTAACTGTAAATGAGTTTTATAAAATGGGGGATGGTATTGTAAAAAAAAAGCTCCTTAGCGAACAAATAATAGTTAATCAAAAACTTGAAACTACAATTGATAGCATAGTACAAGATGCTATAAATCAAAAAGCATTTCCTGGGTGTGTTGTATATGCTGTACAAAATAATAAAACAATATTTAATAAAGCCTATGGCACTACTAGCTTTGACAATAATGTGTTTGTAAATAACGAAATGGTTTACGACTTGGCATCTGTTACAAAAATTGCAGCTACAACAGTAAGTGTAATGAAACTATATGATGATGGAAAGCTAGACATTAATAAAACCTTAGGCGACTACCTTTCGTATACAAAGGGTACTAACAAAGCAGATTTAGTTATTAAAGATATTTTATTACACCAAGCAGGATTAAATCCATTTATACCATTTTATAAAGCAGTTATTGACAGTACAACAGGAATACCCAACTGGCAATATTTTTCTACAACAAAAAATAAAAACTATACATATCAAGTAGCTAATAACTTATTCGTAGCCAATAGTTATCAGGCAGAAATTCAACAAAGAATTTTAGATAGCAAACTAACCCAAAAAGGAAAATATGTTTATAGTGATAATGACTTTATTTATTTAGGAAAAATTGTTGAAGCCTTATCTGGAAAGGATTTAGATAAATATGTTGAGGAAGTTTTTTATAAACCACTAAATATGCAAACTACCACATATTTGCCTTTAGATAAAATGGATAAACAAAAAATTGCCCCAACAGAAAATGAAAAGCATTTTCGTCGTCAACACATTTGGGGATTTGTACATGATGAGGGAGCTGCAATGATGGGTGGTATTGCAGGCCATGCAGGATTATTTAGTAATGCACAAGATTTAGCAAAATTATTCTCTATGCTTTTAAATAAAGGAAGTTATAATGGCATTGAATTTATAAAGCCATCTACGATTGACTTATTTACAAGCTATCAAAGTGCAATAAGCAGAAGAGGTTTAGGCTTTGATAAACCAGAAAAAGATAACACTTCAAGAAAAGAGCCTTATCCTTCAAAATCTGTTTCCCCTCAAACCTTCGGTCATACAGGTTTTACAGGAACTTGTGTTTGGGCCGACCCTTCAAAAAACTTAATTTATATATTTCTTAGCAACAGAGTAAATCCTACAAGAGAAAATAACAAACTCAGTCAGTTAGGTATACGTGGTAAAATACAAGAAGCAATTTATGATTCTATAAAATAGGGAAATTTAGTTTTACGCTAATGTTTCTGCCCATATTAAACACTCCTACTCTATTGGTTACATTGTTTATTGCAGAATATTTTAATCTACTTAAATGATTTTGGTATGCAACATCAGTAATATTGTTTACACCAATATTTAAGGCAAAAATTGTTTTTCCCTTTTTGTTGATAAAATCATTTGCCCATCCCAAGTTAAGTAAAGCAAAACTAGGGGTAGCAGTTTCAGTATTAAAAGCAGTAAAAACATGTTGTTGGGTAAAACTATAATCAACTTCAAACTTCAAAAAAGCATTTTTTATTAATGATTTAAACTTAGGCAAATCAAATTTTATTTCATTTAACCATCTTGCTGGTGGAATAAAAGGCACATGTTTATTACCCAATATTTCGTTTACAAAAGTTGCTTTTACAAAACTAAAATTACTTTGAACTTTCATCCATTTTAATGCAAATGGATGAACATCAATAGTAGCTTCAATGCCGTAGAGGTTTATAGTATTTTGCCTAAAAGTAAATACATTTACTAAAGAATTTCCAATTTGCAAAACACTGTCTGTTCCAGCAACATTTGCAACTTTACCATAAAAAATAAAGTTATTTATTCTATTAAAAAAAGGAGTAATACTAAAATTTATGTTATTGGTTTTAAATTCAAATGAACCATCGAATTGTAAAGATGTTTCTACTTGTAAATCTTTGTTTCCAACTTCAAATCTCCCTGTACCTTCATGTGCACCATTACTCATAAGTTCACTCAATGTTGGTGCCCTAAATCCTCTTGCAATATTTATTTTTATATTGGTAGTTGCAGAAGTTTGCCACGTAAGGCCAGCACTGCCACTTACATTCATAAAATTAGTTTTAAAAGCAGAAAATTTTACACTACTATTTTCTATCAATACATCGTTATTAATTTTTCTATTATCTAATCTAACACCTCCACTAAACTGAATTTTTTTAAAATGTTTCTTTAAATAAATAAACGCTCCAATGTCAAATTGCCCATAATTTGGTATCATGTTTTCTTTACCCTTATTGGTATGCCATTGATACATTCCATTAATTCCGTAACTCGTTTTTATATTTTTATTAAAGGAGTGGTACACTGCATTGTAGGTTAAAGTTGACAAATCAAAAAATAATATGGGTGTTGCAACAGCAGTTGTTGTTACACCTGAGGGTTCATTTTCATCAAATTCTTTACGTTTATTATTTTGATAGCCTAAGTTAAATGTAATTCTTCCTTTTTTTAATTCAAAAGCATTGTCAGAGCTCACTTTAAAATGATGAATATGTTGGTAAGGCGATGCTAATTGTCTACTATTTAATTCATCGTTAGTTGCAATTCTTTGGTTTAAAGTTCCAGAAAAAATAGTAAATCTCCCAGTTGCACTATCTCTTTCTCCAGTTACAATTCCAAGCTGTTGGTTAAAACTACTAACTAATAAATGAGTATGTCCCCAACTTTTGTTAATACCTATGTAACCTCCAAAATTGTATTCATTGTATCTACTGTTAAAAACGGCTTTATCGTACTTATTTGTATAATCTTTTGCTGATTTAAATGTTCCGTAAGCATTGTAATTTAATCCGTTATTATGGTGTGCTCCAAAATTTCCATTCATTGCAAACAAACCATTATTGGTATTAGTTTGCAGTTGCACATTTGCTAATTTTACGCCTTGTGCAAGTGGCACATTAGTGATTAAATTCAAAACTCCAGCCATGGCATCGCTACCATACATTAAACTAGCAGCACCTTTTAAAACTTCGGCACGTTGAATACTTAATTCATCAATTTCAATTCCGTGTTCGTCGCCCCATTGTTGTCCTTCTTGTTTTACACCATCATTTATTGTAATTACTCTGTTATAACCCAATCCTCTAATAATGGGCTTGCTAATAGCTGGCCCTGTGTTCAGGCTATTGAATCCTGGAACTTTTTTTGATAATGCGTCAATAATATTTGTACTTGTAATTTGCAGCAGTTGAGCCTTTTTTATAATTTGTACAGTTTGAGGCAATTGTGAAATTTTACTTGCTGTAGAAGTACCTGTTACAGTTATTGCTTCTTGTTCTAGGATACTTTCTTGTAAGTAAAATTTTTTTATCGAAGATTCGGAAAGATGAATTTGTTCTTTGAGTGTAATATATCCAATACAACTAATTTGAATGGTGTATTTTCCTTCGGGAAGTGGGCTGCATGCAAAATTTCCATCTTTAGAAGTAATCGCCCCAAGCTTTGTTTCTATAATAAGTATACTTGCAGAATGAATGGGAAGTTTGGTTTTTAAATCAATAACACAACCTTTAAGAGCTATTAAATCATTATTTTTTTGGCCCAAAAATGAGGTTGCTTGCTGTGAGAATGTGATAAAAAAATTAAAAAAAGATAAAAAAATCAGCAAAAATTTCAACATATTACAAATATGCAGATTTTTTTTAATTAATTTTTAAGCTTTTCATTTTTTTGATGTCTTTCTTTATCTCTCTTAGTTTTCTTGTCTAAATTTTTTACAAAAGCATCGGTAAGATTCACTCCTGTTTGATTGGCAATGCAAACTAAAACAAACAAAATATCTGCTAATTCATCTTCCAATTCTTTGTTTTTGTCAGTTTCTTTAAACGATTGTTCGCCAAACTTTCTTACCATTATTCTACTCAATTCGCCCACTTCTTCCATCAAAATACCAAGATTAGTAAGTTCGTTAAAATAACGTACTCCAAAGGTATTTATCCAATCATTAACGCTTGTTTGTGCTTCTTGTAAGGTAATACTTTTGTTAACCGACGATGTTGGATTCATATAAATAATTTTGAAAATAAAAAAGGCTACCAGTTTTAGTGATAGCCTTTAAATTATTATAATAAACGTTAGCTTAATTTTTCTACCTGAACATAGCTTAGTTCAACAGGTGTACTTCTACCAAATATTTTAACTGTTACTTTTAATTTTTTCTTCTCATCATTTACGTCTTCAATTACACCATTGAAATCGTTGAAAGGTCCTTCAATAATTTTTATTGTTTCACCCACAATAAATGGCTCGCTAATAGTAACACCAATGTCGTTCATTTCGTCAACTTTACCCAACATTTTGTTTACTTCTGCCTTACGCAAGCTTATAATATTTCCTTTACTGCCTTTTCCGTCTGTTAAAAAGTGCATGATGTTGCTGATATTGCTAATATGCTGTACAATATCATCGCTTAATTTACCATCCTCAACTTCTAACATAACATATCCAGGAAAATAGTTTTTTTCACGCATTACTTTTTTACCATTTTGTACTTTGTACACTTTCTCCATTGGTAAAAAAACTTGCTTAATTATGGCTGTCCAGCCACTTCTAGCAATATCTTTATCAAGATATTCTTTAACGCTACGTTCTTTGCCACTTACAACACGCAAAACGTACCATTTACTTTCCTTTTCTATAATCTCACTCATGGTTATTACTTGAATAATGAATAAACCAATTTTAATAATTGGTTGCCACTAAAATCCATCACAAAAACCATTAAGGTAATTAAAATGGTAGCTACTAATACTATTGCTGTACTTTGTTGCAACTGTAGCCATGTAGGCCAGGTTACATTTTCAGTAAGCTCTGTGTAACTATCTTTAAAGTAGTTTGAAATTTTGTTCATCAAATTCGTATTTAAAATTAAAAGCTTACCAATTTAAATTCATTATGTGCAATACTTAAACTGCAAACTTTCAAAATATTGCACGGGCACTAGGATTCGAACCCAGATCAAAGGTTTTGGAGACCCGTATGCTACCGTTGCACCATGCCCGTGTATAAAAAAACCAAGAACTCAAAAAACAAAGTACTTAAGCCTCAGCCTAAGTACTTTGTAAAGATAAAATCTAATTATTCTTTGTACTAAATACTTAGTACTATGTACTATTTTATAATTTCAGTTACCTGACCAGCACCTACTGTTCTACCACCTTCACGGATAGCGAATTTTAATCCTTTATCCATTGCGATTGGTTGAATTAACTTAACAGAAATGCTTACGTTATCACCAGGCATTACCATTTCAGTTCCTTCTGGTAAGAATACTTCACCTGTTACGTCTGTAGTTCTGAAGTAGAATTGTGGACGATATTTGTTGAAGAATGGAGTATGACGACCACCTTCTTCTTTGCTCAATACGTAAACTTCACCTTTGAACTCAGTATGTGGAGTGATAGATTTTGGAGCAACGATAACCATACCACGACGGATTTGAGATTTCTCAATACCACGTAATAATAAACCTGCGT
>JBMLOR010000042.1:0-14456 GCA_049242865.1 Chitinophagaceae bacterium
AGCATTGCAGTTCACAGAAATTATGAAAAGAAAAAATTAGTAGAGGTTTTAAAAAAAGAAATTTTATTAAGCATTCCTCAAAAAATGAAAGAAAATACAAACTCTTTTGTACTTCAGTTATAAAATAACTGAAGCTAGAAATAATGTATCACAAACTTCAATTTAAAATTATAGGCTAAATTATTTTGCTTATTTATTTTGTAAACGATTGTATAATAAAAAAGCAAATTTTTCAACACCAACTTTAATGCAATCTTCATCCACCATAAAATTTGGTGCATGTATCATGGCTATCATTCCTTTATTAAAGTTGCTGCCACCCAAGAAAAAATATACTCCTGGTATGCTTTGCTGAAAGTATGCAAAATCGTCGTTACTAAATGGAACTTGACCATAACTTTTAGTTACAGTATTGTTGCCAAATGCTTGGTTTAATAAACTTGTTGCCTGTTGTGTAAGCTTTGGATTGTTGTTTATTGTTGGATTTTCTTTGAAGAAGGAAAGTGACAATAAATCGTTTTGCAACCCCATATTTTCAATTACTTTTTTTACATTGGGCAATATATTTTTTAGATTTTCTTTTTCTGTTTCATAAACATCTGCCTCTACAATTGTAGTATCTCCTTTGGTGTAACTTGTATAATTTTCATCGGCAATGAAATAGTTTTTGTAAATAGTGGAAGATGATGTTAATCCAAGTTTTGGATCTAAAATATGTTGCATTTCCCAGGGTTTACTATTTTCTTTTGTTCTTGTTAGTGTTGCTTTAATTGAACTGTATAACTGTTTTATTTTTTCGGCATTAACACTATTTTTAAATTTTATTCTAATGCCTTTTTGATAACAAAACATTTCATTTTCTTTAACCATAATTTCTCCCATCGATGCTGGTATAATATGTAATCCATAAATTTCTGTTGGCTTTATATATGATAATAATTTATTTTCAATCATGCCTTTTGCTCCTGTAAAAGGTTCTTCCTGTGGTTGAAAAATAAAATAAATTGTACCTTTTAAATCATTTTTATTTTTAGATAATACTTCAGCAATTCCTAATGCAATTGTCATGTGAACATCGTGCCCACAACCATGTTGCACATTGGCTACTTTACTTTTAAAATCAACATTATCCTCAAAATTATTGGGTAAAGCATCCATGTCTGCTCTCCATGCAATGGCTTTTCCCTTTTTAGCTCCATGTAAAATGCCAACCAAACCATAACCATAAATATTGGTTTTAACTTCTATTCCTAAACTAAGTAAATATTGTTTTATGGTTTGCTGTGTTTGTTTTTCGTTTCCAGCTAATTCTGGATTTGCATGCAGCTGTCTTCTTATTTTTAGTAACTTGTTGTAAATTTTATCAGTATCAATTTTAATTTTACTTAAAATTTTGCTCGAAGTATTAATGGTTTGTGCATTAGCATCTAAAATTGCTAGTGTAAGAATTAGAATAAAATATTTTTTCATGATTTTGTTTATAAAGCAAAATTGTGTACAAAACAAAAATGATGGCTGACACAAATGTGTCAAAATTTATTTGCCGTTTTTGCCTGAGATTTTTTGTCTTATTCTTGTCAGTGTTTGCCTTTCAATTCCTAAATAACTGCTTAAGTGGGATAATGAAATTCTGTTATATAATTTTGGGTAATATTTGATAAATTCAAGATAGCGTTCTTCTGCTGAAAGAAAAAGTAAACTTTCAATTTTGTATTGTTGAGTTTTTATAACTTCTTCTGCAATTAATCTTCCAAATTTTTGAATGGATGGTAATGAATTATACGCTTTATGCATGTTATCAAAAGAAATATTAACTACTGAGGTTGGCTCCAAAGCAATAAAATTGTATTTGCTTGGTTGCTTTGTAATAAAAGCAGCGTAGTGAATGGCATAATCATTTTCTGCATGAAATCTTACTGTAATTTCATTATCATTTTTATCTAAAAAGTAAGATCGTATTAATCCACTTGCAATAAAACCAATTTCATGTTGTGTTTGCCCAGCTTTAATAATGATTTCTTTTTTTGGATAGTGTTTAACTGATAATAGTGAACTATAAGCAACCAATTCAGCATCTGTAATTTCGGGTACAAACGATTTTATGGATTGAAGATATTTTGAAATTTCCGACAACAAAGCTGTGTAACTATTATTTTATTTGTTGTAATATATGCTCAAAGCTGAGTGATTTTGATAGTTTCCAAACACCATTTTCTAGTATCCATACATGAGTAAATTTTGCTGAGCTTCCAAAATTTTCTGGCTTACTATTAATTGTTTCAAAAAACTGATGTGTGCCTTCTTGTATTGCTCCATACAAAATTCCATTATTGTATAAAGCATAAATTTTTGTACTGTTTTTAATAAGTTCTCGCCTTGCCTGAAAGTTTTTTGGGTCTTTGCAAAGGCCATTTCTTAAATCGGTTAAAAACTTTGTTTTGTTTGAAATGCCAGATTTATCATGAAAAAAATCGAATTTTTCGCTCAACAAATTTTCAAATTGGCTGATATCACAAGTGTTAAATCCTATATTAAACAATAAACTATCTTTTTGTAGAATAATTTTATACAAAGTGTCACTATCAGGTATTTGTGCATTTGCTGAAAAAAAAGCAACTACAAAAAATCCAATTAAACATTTTTTTATCATACTAGTTAATTTTAAATATTGCTGTAAATCAACTTTGCTTTGAAATGAAATACTTATTCAAACGTAAACTATTTAAACTAAAAACTATTGTATAAACGTTAAAATATTAAATGGCATTGTTGCTTTAAAAATTAATTAGAAAGTTGTTTTACAATAGTTGGACCTTGATATACAAAACCAGTCCACACTTGTAGCAAATTTGCACCTGCATTTATTTTGTCAATAGCATCTGTTTTGGTAAAAATTCCACCACTACCAATTAAAGTAATTTTTCCACTTGTTTTGTTAGAAATGTATTGCAAAACTTCAGTGCTTTTTTGTAGTACAGGTTTTCCGCTAAGCCCACCTGCTCCTATAGCTTCTACCTCAATTTTTGAAGTAACTAAATTAGTTCTATCAATCGTAGTATTGCTTATGACCAATCCACTTAGTTGCTGCTCAAACGCAATGTCAATAATGTCATTTAACTCGTCAATATTTAAATCTGGAGCAATTTTTAGCAATATTGGTTTAGGCTTTGGCTGTTGTTTGTTATAAGTATTGAGTTCTGTAAAAATTTTAGTTAACATAGGTTTTTCTTGCAAAGCCCTTAATCCTGGAGTATTAGGACTGCTTACGTTAACAACAAAATAATCTACAACATGGTGTAGTTTTTTAAAACAAATTAAGTAATCTTTCCAAGCATCATCATTAGGTGTTACTTTATTTTTTCCAATATTTCCGCCAATTATAAAATTACTGTTTTCGTTGTTACGCTTCCAATTTTCTAATCTTTTTTGTACACTCTCTACACCATCATTATTAAAACCCATTCTGTTAATCAAAGCTTTATCTTGTGGCAATCTAAAGAGGCGAGGTAAAGGATTGCCATCTTGAGCGAGTGGTGTAACTGTACCAACTTCAACAAAACCAAAACCTAATGTTTTTAATTCTTTTAAGTACAAAGCATTTTTGTCAAAGCCTGCACCCAAGCCAATTTTATTTCTAAATTTTAGTCCAAAAAATTCTACACAATTTTGTTGTTCATCAGGTGTAAAATATTTTGCTAATAAAGAATTGATGAAAGGAATGCTGCAAAAAAACTTTAAAGTTTTCATGCTAAAATAGTGCACTTTTTCAGCGTCAAACCAAAACAAAATGCTTCTCAATAAGTTGTACATATGGCAAAGAAAGTGGAATTTGCTAATTTGATCGTGTGCTTGTTTGCCAATTGTTGGAATTGGCTTAATGGCAAAAGTATTATTCACCAATGTGTAGTGGCAAATGACTATTGACTAAATGACCAATCACCATTACATTTGCAACAATTTTATTTATAATTTAGAATGACAATAAGTTACAACTGGCTTTGTGATTACTTACCAGAACATATAGAAATAGATAGGTTATCAAAAATTTTAACTTCCATAGGTTTAGAAGTTGAAAGTGTAACACCTTTTGAGAGTATAAAAGGTGGATTAAAAGGTTTAGTTATTGGTGAGGTGCTTACTTGCACTAAACACCCAAATGCCGATAAATTGAGTTTAACAACTGTAAATATTGGAACTGAAAATCCATTGCATATTGTTTGTGGAGCTTCAAATGTTGCAGCTGGTCAAAAAGTAGTGGTTGCACCAATTGGTACAACCATTTATCCAACAAGTGGAGAGCCACTTACTATGGAAAAAAGAAAAATTAGAGGCGAGCTTAGCGAAGGAATGATTTGTGCTGAAGATGAAATTGGTTTGTCTACAAATCACGATGGAATTTTAGTTTTAAACAGCGATGTAGTTGTAGGAAAAACAGCTGCAGAACATTTTAAACCATATACTGATTTTATAATTGAAATTGGGCTTACACCAAATCACATGGATGCCATGAGCCATTTAGGTGTAGCTAGAGATGTTTGTGCCTATTTAACCCATCATGATAATAAAGAGCAAAAAGTTAAATTTCCTTACAAAAATAATTTTAAGGCCGATAATAATAATTTGCAAATTGAAGTAAACATCGCAAGTAAAGAAGCCTGTGCAAGGTATGCAGGTGTTACCATTAGTGGTGTTAAAGTTGCTGCTTCGCCACAATGGCTTAAAGAAAGATTACAAGCAGTTGGCGTAAGAAGCATAAACAATATTGTTGATATTACGAATTATGTGTTGCACGAAACTGGACAACCATTGCATGCTTTTGATGCTAATAAAATTGAAGGCAATAAAATTATTGTAGACACACTTGAATCTGATACTAATTTTTTATCACTCGACGAAAAAGAAAGAAAATTATTATCAACCGACTTGTGTATTTGCGATGGCAACAAAAATCCCATGTGTATAGCTGGAGTTTTTGGTGGTTTAAATAGTGGTGTAACCAATACAACTACCAACATTTTTTTAGAAAGTGCTTGGTTTAATCCACAATATGTAAGAGCAACAAGTATGCATCATGGCTTACGTACAGATGCAGCAACAAGATTTGAAAAAGGCGTTGATATTAGCAATACTGTAAATGTTTTAAAGCGTGCAGCATTATTAATAAAGGAAATAGCAGGAGGAGAGATTAGTAGTGATGTGGTAGATGTTTTTGAAGGAAAAGAAAAAACACAGGTTGCTTTAAAATATCATTATTTAAAAAAACTAAGTGGCAAAAATTATCATCCCGATGCTGTAAAAAAAATATTTACAGCCCTTGATTTTGAAATTGTAAAAGAAGGAATTGATAGTATTTGGGTTGCTGTGCCACATAGTAAACCTGATATTAGTTTGCCAGCAGATTTAGTAGAAGAAATTTTAAGAATCGATGGTTTAGATAATATTGAAATTCCTAGCTTAATAAGTATTTCGCCAGCAATTAACACCCTAAGTTTTAAAGAAAATATTAAAGAAAAAATAGCAAATTATTTGGTGGGTTTGGGCTTTAGCGAAATTGTAACCAACAGTATTACAAATAGCAAGTATTACAACAATGAAACCCTGAATGGTACTGTAAAAATGATGAACAACTTAAGTGCTGATTTAGATGTGCTTCGTCCGAGTATGCTAGAAACAGGGTTAGAAACATTAGCCTACAACTACAACAGAAAAAACACAAATCTTCGTTTTTTTGAAATAGGTAAAACCTATGGCACTAGTGGAATTGGTAATTATTTTGAAGAAGAGCATGTGGCAATTTTTATTAGCGGAGAACGTAATGAAGCATCTTGGCAAAACAAGCCTCAAAGTTTTAGTTTTTACGATGCTAAAGGCATTACACAAAGTATTTGCAGTTTATTAATGTTACCAAAAATAAAAGCCGTAAAAGCAGATGATGGTAATAACATAATTATAAGTAGTGGTAAAAAGCAAATTGCTACTATTAAAACTGTAAGTAGTAAGCAACTTCAACATTTCGACATTAAGCAACAAGTGTTTTTTATTGATTTTAATTTAGATGCTTTAATTGATGCAGCAAATAGTAAAACTATTATTTATAAAGAGGTAAGTAAATTTCCTTCTGTGCAAAGAGACCTAGCACTATTGCTCGACAAAAAAATTACTTACGAATCTATTGAAACTAGCATCAAAAAAAATAATATCAGCAAATTACAAGCAGTTAAGTTGTTCGATATTTTTGAGAGCGAGAAATTAGGTAACAACAAAAAAAGTTTAGCGGTAAACTTTACTTTTTTAGACGAAGAAAAAACACTTACCGACAAAGAAATTGACGGCATGATGCAAAAAATTATTAGCAGCCTAGAAAAAGATGTTGAAGCTGTGGTGAGAGGGAATTAAGAATCTTGAATGATGGATTATGAATGATGAATTATGAATGATAAATGATGAACTTTAAGATTTAGAATTTATTTTAAAAACCTTTTTCAGTGAATTTCCTAATTGTCAAATTGTCAAATTAATTTATTATCACATTTACTTGATACAACAAATCATACATATTAAACAACTAGTTCAGCAACTTGTAAAACAAATGCAAGTGCTTGAAAAAGAAAATGCCCAACTAAAAAAAGAATTGAGCAAGCAAAGTATTGTTGTAACTGAGCAAGTAAAACATATTGAACAGCTGAAACAAAAAATAGATGGCTTAAAACTCAAAGGAAGTCATCTTTTGCCCGAAGAAAGAAATGCTATGGTTAGAAGAATTGATGGCTATTTAAAAGAAATTGATTTGTGCTTAGAAGCATTAAATAAAGAATAAATTACTTTTTAATTCAAAACATGAGTGAGCTAATACCCATAAATATTACCATTGCAGATAGAACATATCGATTAAAAATTGATAAAGCAGATGAAGAAACGGTTCGTAGAACTGTAAAAATCATCAACGATAAAGTATTTGAATATAAAAGCAATTTAGCAGGTAAAGACATGCAAGATTTTGTTTCGATGGCTTTACTTTGGTTTGCCACAGAACAAACAAAAAACAGCAATAATATTTTAAGCAATAAAGCTATAGAAGATGAATTGAATAATATAGAACAGTTGTTGAATAAGAGTATTAATTAACAAACTTTTCAAAATACAGTTTAGCCAACCAATTATATACTAACCTAACAAGTACTTTCTTTCTTTATACACTTTTAAAATAAACTCACCAAACAATGTATTTGCCCAAGCAAACCATTTTCTTGTAAAATTAGTAGCATCATCTTTATGAAAACTTTCGTGCATAAATCCTGTATTGGCATGTGTAGTTTGCAACTGTTTTAAACATGCTTTTATTTCGTTATCACCATTACTTGTTAGTCCTCTCATAATAATACTTAAAGGCCAAATCATATCTATACCACAATGAGGTCCACCAATGCCTTCTCCAACTTTCCCTTTAAAGAAAAACGGATTTTCATGGCTCAATAAAATCTTTCTTGTATTACTGTAAACTTCTTTATTATAAAATTTTGGACATAAATATGGCATTGCTAAAAGGCTTGGGATATTTGCATCATCCATTAAATTATAACTTCCATATCCATTTACTTCATAAGCGTAAATAGTTCCATAATTTGGGTGTTTAATAATGGCTTCTTGCTTTAAAACACCTTGTAAAGTTTCAAATAGTTTTTGAGCCTGATGATATATTTTATTAGCCAAACTATCAGGCACTTTATAATTATAATTTAGCTTTCCTATTTCTAGTAAGTAATCTAAAATTTGTAATGCAAAATAATTACTAGGTATTAAAAAAGGAAAAATTGTAGCATCGTCACTTGGCCTAAACATACTATAAATTAGGCCATTGCTTTTTGCAGGATAACCATAGCCACCAATAGCTACTCCATCTGTAGCCCAACTTGTGGTTCTTTGAAAGCTATATGGTCCTTTATTTTCAATTCGTTGTTGCTCTCTAAATGTTTGTAAAACAAGCAGCATGGCTTTATACCAATCTTCTGTAAAAATGGTGTTATCGTTGGTTTCTTTCCAATATAAATAGCTTAATCTTATAGGATAACAAAGACTATCAATTTCCCATTTACGTTCATGAATTCCAGGTTTCATATCAGTTTTATCATCTTTCCAATCACTTATTTTAGTACTATCTTTAAAAAAAGCATTGGCGTAAGGGTCAAGCAAAATACACTTTACTTGCCTATTTATTACTCCTTTTATAAGCATTTGTAAATCTTTATCCTGCTTACATAAACTTAAATAAGGTGTTACTTGTGCAGTACTATCTCTTAACCACATGGCATCTATATCACCTGTAATAACATAAGTATCAGGTTGGCCATTAATTATCTCAAAATCAACAGTTGTATCTAAAGTATTTGGATAGCAATTTTCAAACATCCAAGCCAATTCCTTGTTGCCAATTGATTTCTTTATTAGCGTTATTGTAGCTTCTACAGTTGTTGAGTTAAATTTTCTTTGTTCAAAAGGCGTTCTAACAATAGGAAAACTTGTGTTAACTTGGTGAGCCTTTACAAATGGATTAATTGCCAATGCAGCAGCAGTAAAACTAGTTTGTTGAATAAATTTTCGTCTTTGCATTTGGAATTTGTTTTTTTGAGGTTTACAATTGCAAATAAAAACAAAGCTTAGTATAATGAACGAAGTATACAAACTTAAAAATGAAAAAAGTTGGCAATCTGCCATCGTTCACGAAAATCAAATTTTACTCATCAACAAAAGCTATAAAACTAAAGATGAATTTTTATTAAAGTATAATGATAAAAGTATTTTTAGAAGTACAAAAGCAATTGATATTGAGAGCATTTATAAAATTAGTCATCTTGAAAAAGACACAAATAGTTTATCCATTTTTTTTAATTCTAATAAAAATGAAAAACTAGAATTTGAAGACAAAAACGAATTCAAAAGCTTTTGTGATACTATAGTTTCAACAAAAAACTTTACACCAAATGTTCAAAGTTTATCAACCCTAAAGGCAATTCAGGGAGCTTTAATAGGTATGGTGATTAGTATTGTGGCAGGTTGGCTATTACATAACGAAGCAAGTATTATTGAAGCTGGAGGAACTATCGAAATCACCGGTCGAAAAAAATTGTTTAAGCAAATTATTGCATCTACAGCAGAAACCTTAGGCACCACAGGTAGCATTATTGCAGCAACTGCTGCAGTTGCTATTTTTGGTTATTTGGCATATTCAAAATATAAAAATCCACCTACCGAAGTGGTATATCAATAATAAAGTAACATGAATAATAATTTCACACAACGAATTGCCCAAGAATTACAAGAAATTGAAGAGGCAGGATTATTTAAAAAAGAAAGAATTATTACTAGCGAGCAAGGGGCTGAAATTGTAGTAAATGGCAAAACCGTTTTAAACTTTTGTGCTAATAATTATTTAGGCTTATCTAGTCATCCTAAAGTTATAGAAGCTGCACACAAGGCAATTGATACACATGGTTATGGCATGAGTAGTGTACGTTTTATTTGTGGTACACAAGATATTCATAAAGAATTAGAACAAAAAATTGCCAACTTTTTGGGTACAGAAGATACTATTTTATATGCAGCTGCTTTTGATGCTAATGGTGGTGTTTTTGAACCTTTATTTAATGAGCAAGATGCCATAATTAGTGATGCATTAAATCATGCTAGTATAATTGATGGTGTGAGATTGTGTAAAGCTCAACGACACAGATACGAGCATAATAATATGCAGGATTTGGAAGCCAAACTTATTGAAACTAAAGATTGTAGAAGTAGAATAGTTGTAACTGATGGAAGCTTTAGTATGGATGGAACTATTGCACAACTAGATAAAATTTGTGATTTGGCAGATAAGTACGATGCTATTGTGATGATTGATGAATGCCATAGCTCTGGATTTTTAGGCAAAACTGGAAGAGGCACCCACGAATATAGAAATGTAATGGGACGAATTGATATTATTACAGGTACCTTAGGTAAAGCTTTAGGTGGTGCAAGTGGTGGTTTTACAAGTGGTAAAAAAGAAATTATTGAAATGCTTAGGCAACGTAGCAGGCCTTATTTATTTTCTAATACAGTTGCCCCAAGTATTGTAGGTGCTAGTATTGCTGTACTTGATATGCTTACTGAAACCACAGAACTAAGAGATAAATTAGAGTTTAATACAAAATATTTTAGAAGCAAAATGACAGAAGCTGGCTTTGATATTAAGCCTGGCGATCATCCAATTGTTCCTATAATGTTGTATGATGCAGTTATAGCACAACAGTTTGCTGCAAAACTTTTAGACGAAGGTATTTATGTAATTGGCTTTTTTTATCCTGTAGTGGCAAAAGGTTTAGCAAGGATAAGAGTACAGTTAAGTGCTGCACACGAGGTGCAACATTTAGATACTGCAATAGCTGCTTTTACAAAAGTTGGATATGATTTAGGTGTATTAAAAAAGTAAATTATTCATTCAAAATAAAACAACAACATGGAAAATTATCAAAACGAACCAATGGAGGTACAACAACAAAATTTATTCAACTTTGGTATTGAGCAACAAGGGTTAGACTATTTAAAATCGAGTGCTAAATGGGAAAAGTTTATGGCAATTGTAAGTTTAATTTGGATTAGCCTTTGTATTTTACTTTTTATTTTTGGAGGCAGTGCAATAACTGCATTAATGATGAGTAGATCAATGCAAGGTTTAGAAGGCTTAGAAGGAAATGGAGGTGCAGCACTTGCTGGAGGATTTATGACTGGACTATTTATTTTCTACGCTTTATTACTATCTGTGCTTTTAATTCCAAATATTTATCGTTTAAAATTTGCCAACAATTGTATAAAAGCAATTGCAAATAGTGATACAGAACTGCTTACTAAAAGCTTTAAAAACTTAAGAGTTTACAGCACTTTTTGGGGTATTCTTACAATCATCGTATTATCAATTTATGCCTTTGGATTAATATTTGCATTAATTGGTTTTGCAGTTAGTTAATAATGTATGTCTATATTAGAATTAGATGATAAAGCTAAAGCCAATTTACTTTTGGCAGCTCATTGGGCTAAAATTATTGCCATAGCAAGTTTTGTTTTTTTGGGTATAGCCTGTATTTGTTTCGTTGGCTTTATGTTTTCGAATACTTTTTTTGCTGAATATGCAACAGCATCTATTTTTAAGATGGAATCTATTCCTTATATTTTATTAATGGTTGTTGCACTTTTATTGTTGTTTTTGTACATAAACCTTTTATTAAGGTTCTCAAAAAAAGTAACTGTTGGGTTAAATAATCATGATGTGCATGAAGTGATTCAAGGGTTTAAGCACTTAAAAACATACTTTATTATTACAGGAGTAATTACTGTTCTTGGGATGATTGGTGACATTTTTTCTTTTTTTTAAACTAAACGATGATGCAAGAAAACGAAAACCACTCAGAGGAGATACAATTGTTTGATAGTATTTATTTTACTACTGATTTAAACGATGTGTTACACCACGTAGCAAAATGGGCTCAAATAATTGGCGTAATTTCTTTGTTAAACTTTGGCATTGCTGTAGTGAAACTTTTATCAAACATAAATTCAGATGATTTAGCAACCAAAGCAATAAGTGGAGTAGTGGGTTATTTATTACTTAAAGCTGGTTTAAAAATTGATAGTGGACTAGAAAAATACAATCAAACAACTTTGCAAGAAGGATTTAGATATTTATATCGATACTTTTTTAGTAGTTTTATTTTATTTGTTTTAATAGCTATTGTTATGCTTGTTGCCTTCTTTGTGTATTTTGTTTAAACATAAAAATAGGGCTTGGAAATTTTAACCAAGCCCTTTTTTATATTGAATTAATTATACTATTCTGGTTTTTTATTGTTGGAAGCACCTCGGTTATTTGGATTGTTTCTATTACCAAAATTTCTTTGATTCGCAGGAGGTTTGTTGCCTCTTTGTTGATTATTATTTTGATTTGGATTAGTAACTTTTCTATTATCTGTATTCGTGTTTTTTTGAGATGGGTTACTATTTGTAGGTTTATTTTGTTGTTGGTTTTGATTACGCTGTTGGTCTCTTCTACGCTTATCGTTTCGTTCTAAACTACGCAAACTAATTTGGCCCACTAATTCTACAAAACCAGCTTCGGCATTTGCTTCAACAGCTTTAGTATTTATAATTTCAACAGCTTCAATATCTGCTGGTCGTATACCTTTAGCATTTAAAGCTTTTATTTCTTTAACGCGTTCAATAGTAATAGGATAATGTTTTGTACTACCCTGAATACTATACCACATCAAATTTTTAAAAATATCTTTTTTAATTAAATGAGCAGGAGCACGTTCAATTTCTAACACTTCTGCATGATCAGGAAAATGTTGCAAAGCATCTAAATATGTATCAAGTTCATAATTTAAACAACATTTTAAACGACCACATTGGCCACTTAATTTGGTTTGATTAATACTTAAGTTTTGATACCTAGCTGCTGTAGTATTTACACTTTTAAAATCATGCAACCATGTGCTACAACAAAGCTCTCTACCACAACTTCCAATTCCACCAACTTTAGCAGCTTCTTGCCTTATGCCAATTTGCTTCATTTCTACCTTTACTTTAAACTCGTTGGCAAAGAATTTTATCAATTCTCTAAAGTCAACTCTATCGTCGGCGGTATAAAAAAATGTTGCTTTTTTTCCGTCTGCCTGAATTTCTACTTCGCTAAGTTTCATTTGCAGTTTTAAATCTCTTGCAAATTCTCTACTTCTTGCTTGCACACTTGGTTCTCTATCTTTATTTATACGATACAGTTCAAGGTCTTTTTCAGTACTTGGGCGAAGTATTTTTTTCATTTCTGGATGAAATTCTTCCACCCCTTTTTTCTTCATTTGTAAACGAACAAGTTCGCCAGTAAGAGAAACCTGGCCAACATCCCATCCATTTACGCCCTCAATAGTTACAAAATCACCTTTCTCAAAAATATGAACTGTTGTATTTCTGTAATAGTCTTTGCGACTACCCTGTTTAAAACTTACCTCTACAACCTGGCAATCATTATTAAAACTAAGTGGCATATTACGTAGCCAATCGTGTACATTTAGTCTATTGCAACCACCTGTGCTGCAACCTCCATTGCTTTTGCAACCATTTGGCTTTCCACTTCCACAAGATCCACAACCCATTATTTATATTATTAAAAAGTTGAATTAATATTTAGACTCATTGGCAATCAGTTACCAACAAAACTTGTCAAAAATAAGGGAATTGGCTTTCTAGTATTTTAAAGCTTAAGAAATAAAAAAGTAATACAAAGAATCAACAAAAAATTGCTTCACAATTAAAGCCATTTTATACATATAAAATTTAAACTACTTTTTCTTCATCCTAAGCATTACCAAATAATCATTTGCTTGTTTTTTTGCTTGGGCTACATATTCATTGTAGTAATTGTTGGTCATTAAATTAATTTGAACTTTGTGATTGTTGTAGTTAACGGCATTTTTCTCTAATTTACTAGCTAAATACAACGAAAAATCTGAAGGTTTGTAACGCAATAGTTTTTTGTTTGAAACACGAATATCGTCAATCCAAATGCCATAAACATTAGACTTTAACCAGTTTTTTAATTGCTGTTCAGTGGGAACTTCTTTTTTTGAATATCCAGGATGCTTTACAAAACAAATTATTTGTTGTTCTTTTTGCAGTTTATTCATTTTGTTGTAAATACTAATCATAGCATCTTTAACTTCTTTAGGCAAACTTTCACTAGCATTTCCAAAAATTTTAGGGTTATTTTTTAATTCATCTTCAGATGCAAAATATTTATTAACATAGTTTTTGTAAGTTTCCATTTCTTGCTCAGATGCTCCATCATTTGCAACAGATGTAGGATTTTGTAAAAACTCATTTTCTAGAGCTTCAATATTTTTTTCGCTAAGCAGTAAAAACTGTTCTATACCTTGTAAAACTTGCTTTACCAACCGCTCTTGATTGTTTGTGTTTTTGATGTATGCCATGTCGTTTTCATTGGTCATAAAACCAGTTTCAATTAAAACACTTGGGGCTTGCACTGCTTGCAACACATATATACCTGCTGTTCTTTGCTTAATTCCTCTGTTAGGTATATCTGTTGGCAGGTTATTGCTAATAGTTTGTGCCAATAATTTACTTGCATTTGAATATTCATTTTCCTTGCTAGAAACATAAATTTCAAAACCAGATAATGAACTTGGTTTGGGTGCATTGTTCATGTGTAAGCTTACAAAAACATCTGGTTTTAAATCATTTGCTATCAATGATTTTTCTTTAACATTATTAAAAACATCTGTTTCTCTTGTAAGTACAATATTTAAATTTGGATTTTTATTAGCTGCTTTAATAGCTTGTGCTACTTGTAAACTAATTTCTTTTTCAGATGTACCATCAGCTGCAAATGCTCCAAAATCTGTACCTCCATGGCC
>JBMLOR010000042.1:14556-29630 GCA_049242865.1 Chitinophagaceae bacterium
ATTGCACCAGCAGTTTATCGATACTATGTTTTTGTTTTACATGTTCATATTCGTGTGCTAAAATTTGTTTGGCTTCTTTAGAGTTAATATCAATTTCAGGATTCCAAAATATGTACTTGAAAAATGAAAAAGGCGTGCCTTTAATGGTTGAAAAAATGATTTGTTGATTAGCTATTTTTTTATTGATAAACACAATTGACCAAAGCTTTAAAAATCTTACCAACATTATTATAAAAAGTACAAAGCAAATTAGCCAAAAGCTATATTCTACAACAGTTTGCCAAGTAATTGTTTGGTTAATTGGCTCAAATATTTCTGCCTCAAAACTTGCATTTGTTATTGCTATTGTTTGTATGGTTTGTACTACAATGCTTTTAGAAGTTTCTGTTGTGGAAATATCAATAGTACATAATGGAATAATCCAACTACATATAAATAAAACCATCAAATAAAATCTATTGTATTGATGATACATTTTATTACGCAACACTAAAAAGTAGTAAAGCCATAAAATACCACTGCAAAAAATTACCTTACACAGATATATAAATAGGTTTGGCATAGCAATTATTTTTTGTTTTTTAATTGTTGAAGTATTAGTTCTAAATCATCTACTTTCAAATCTTTATTATCAATCATAAAGGATACGGCATTGGAAAAAGATCCTTCAAAAAAATTTTCTACAACTGTTTTCATGGTTCCTTTACTATATGCCTCTTTAGATATTAATGGTTTGTACAAAAAAATTCGCCCATGGTGTATAGTTTCAACATATTGCTTTTCTACTAAAATTTTCAACAAGGTGGCTACTGTATTGCTATGAGGTTTTGGATCGTTAAATTCATCCACAACATCTTTTAAATATGCTTCTCCTAGTTTCCAAACAATTTGCATTACTTGTTCTTCTGCCTTAGTTAAATTTTTCATTTTTTTGTATTGTAATGCAAACATAAACTATAAATTTAGTTTAACAACTATTTTTATAGTTTATTTCAAGTTTTAACAATTATTTCCATTTATCATACATAACAAGCATTTATCCATACAACTAAAGTTGTTCTTTTAATCACCCTATTTTTGTTTCAATAAGAATAAAACAACATCAAATAAAACTTTCATGAAAAAATATATTCTCATTGGAATAGTTTCTTTGGCCTCTTTTACCTTAAATGCCCAACAAAATTTGTGGGATTTAAGAAAGTGTGTTGAATATGCCCAAAAAAACAATGTAAGTGTTAAGCAAGCTGATATTCAAGTAAGATTGGCAAAACTAGAAACTGAAAGAGCAAGACTAGCTCAGCATCCTACATTAAATGCAACTTCTGCTTTAGGAACCCAGTTTGGTAGAAGCGTTGACCCTACTACTAACCAATTTACCACAACCCAATTACTTTTTAATAGTATAAATGTAAACGGCGGTATACAAGTTTTTAATTGGGGTGCTTTAAAAATGAATAGGGAAATTGCATCGTTTAATGCACAAGCAGCACAAACTGATGTAGAAAGAATTACCAATGACATTGCACTAAATGTTGCAACTTTTTATTTGCAAGTTTTAGCAACCAAACAACAAATTATACTTAGTAATGCACAAATAGAGCAAACTCAAAACCAATTAAAATTTACCAAAATTAGAGTAGCTGCTGGAGCATTACCAGAATTAAATATTGCTGAATTTGAAGCACAATTGGCAAGAGATAGTGTTGCTTTAATAAATAGTAAAGCCAACTATGATCAAGCTATCATTCAACTTAAAGCAGCCATAAACCTACCTATGACTGAGCCATTTGATGTTACAACTCCACCAGTTGACCAAATACCTATTGAGCCTTTGGCTGAACTTGACCCTGCTGGATTATACAAATTAGCGTTGACTACACAACCTTTACAAAAAGCAAACGAATTAAGAATTAAAAGTGCCAATAAATCAATCTTGGCTGCACGTACATTATTATATCCAACAATCTCAGCTTTTGGTGGTTTAGGAACAAATTTTGCTGGAGTGCAACAAGAGTATATTGGCATAAAGGGTTTTAGAAACACTTTAAATTTTGTTACAGTTTCTGGGGTAGATTATGTAGTTAAAGTTCCGGATTTGCAATTTGCTAACAGATCTTTTTGGGAAATGTGGAAAGGTTATGGTACACAATTAAGTGACAACTTCAGGCAAAACTTTGGCATTCAAATTAGTGTGCCTATTGCAAATAATGGTAATGCAAGATTGGGAATACAACGTGCCGAACTTAATTTTAAGAACACACAACTCACTGCACAACAGTCAAATATTGCTTTAGAGCAAGCCATTTATCAAGCTCATACTGTTGCAATTGCTAGTATGAAACGCTTTAATGCAAGTAAGAGAAGTGTTGAACTTGCCGAAATTTCTTACAACTTCGCAAATAAAAGATACGAAAATGGAGTTGGTACAACTTTAGATGTTTTAACTAACCAAAACAATTTAAATAGAGCCAAAACCGAATTGCTAAATGCTCAATTTGACTATGTATTTAGAATGAAGTTATTGGAGTTTTATAAAGGTCAAGGCCTTAAACTGTAAGTTTTATTTTAAAGCACTCATGCCACCATCTACAGCAAAAACCTGTCCTGTAATCCAACTAGATTCGTCATTCAATAAAAAACTTGCTAGGGCTGCTACATCTTGTGGTTGCCCTATTTTTTTTAATGGATGTCGTTGTGCATTTGCTTCAATTTTTTCTGGTGTATTTAATAAACTACTAGCCAAAGGTGTTTGTGTAATTGATGGTGCAATACAATTAACTCTAATTTTAGGAGCAAACTCAGCGGCCAAAGCTTTAGTTAATCCCTCAATAGCTCCTTTAGATGCAGAAACTATACTATGAAAATTAAATCCTGTTTTTACAGCAACTGTACTAAATAATACAATTGATGCCGTTGGTGCAGCTTTTAAGTTGGGTAATAATGTTTGTATAGTTTTAATTGCTCCTACAACTTGTAGTTGATAGTCTTTTATAAAGTCTTGTTCGCTTGCTCTCACAAATGGTTTTAAATTAATAGCTCCAACACAATATGCAATTCCATCAATTTGAGAAGGAAAATCTTCAACATTTAAGTTATTTTCTAGTACATTAAGTGGTATAAAACGCACATGATTGTTTGCCCAACTGTTATCAGTTGTATTGTTGTAAGTAGCAACAATATTATTATTTACTTGTAAAATTTCTACTAAACTTTTTCCTATTCCTGTGCTTCCGCCTATAACTACAAAATTCTTCATTAAAATAATTTTTATAAAAACAACAGGTACTTTAATTTGTTCAGAAAATTATTTTATTAATATCCTATTTAAAGCAACTGATGTTAAAAAATATTATGTTTGAACATTAAATAGTTTAAACAAATGAAGAAAAGAAGCCTAGCCATTATGGCTATAATAATGAGTTTTTCGTTAAATCAACTACAGGCACAAAGCCAAGATTCGATATTAAATGCAATTAAAGAATTGGTAAATGATGCTAAGCCTAAAAAATCTTATTTTAAAGCCCAAGCAAGTTATTTAACTAATGTTGTTTTTAATGGAAGAAAAGATAGTGTTGCCTTACCTTATTTAATGCCAAGCATTGAGTATACACATAAAAGTGGACTTTATATTAATGCTACTTTATCGTATTTAGCTAATAAACAAAGCAGAATTGATGTTTTTGATTTAACTGCAGGCTACAATTTTGAATCCAAAAACCAAAGATTTTTTGGTACGGCTTATGTAAATAAAAGCTTTTACAATAGCAGTAGTAATAACGTTCAAAGCGATGTAAATGGAAATATCGGAGCCTATGCAACCTATGCTACAGATATTATTTCATTCAGTACTAGTGCCAATTTAATGTTTTCGAGTACAACTGATTTGAATTTAAATTTTGGGCTTGAAAAAATGATATCACTAAATGAAGATGAAACTTGGAGCATTACACCATCTGTAACAGCAAATTTTGCAGGCACTGGTTTTTATCAAAGTTTTAATGGTAGAAGAATAGGGCGTTTTGGTCAACCAATTAATTCACGTGTAGAAATTAGCTCTCCTAAAAAATTTCAATTAATGGCTTATGAGTTATCTAGTTCTTTAAATTATGATACAGAAAATTGGGGTTTTTATATTACTCCTTATTATGCCATTGCTACAAATCCTGTAACTACCATTACAACAGTAAAAGGGCCAGCTGGAAATGTACTGCCTGGTTTTCCTAGAGTAAATTTAGAAAAAATTGAAAATAGCTTTTTTGCCGAATTTGGTGTTTATGTAAAATTTTAATGTAAAACATTAGCAATAAAAAAGCCGAAAAGTTGAACAACTTTTCGGCTTTTTTTATAAAGTTTATTTAAATAAATTATAACAACATTTTTAAAGGTTCTTCTAAAAAGCTTTTTAAAGTTTGTAAAAAAGCTGAACCTGTAGCTCCATCAACCACTCTATGATCACAGCTTAGAGTAACCTTCATAACATTACCAGGTACAATTGCTCCATTTTTTACTACTGGAACTTGACTGATTCCTCCAACAGCCAAAATACAAGCATCTGGAGGATTTATGATGGCTGTAAATTCATCAATTCCAAACATTCCTAAGTTGCTAATAGTAAAAGTATTGCCTTCCCAATCTTGAGGTTGCAATTTTTTATCTTTTGCTTTTTGAGCAAAATCTTTAACAGCAGCTCCAATTTGAGAGTAACTTAGTTTATCAGCATTTCTTACCACAGGCACTAGTAAACCATCTTCAACAGCAACTGCAACACCAATATTTACATGGTGGTTAATTCTTATTTTATCGCCCAACCAACTGCTATTTACAGCAGGGTGTTGTAATAAAGCCATGGCACAAGCTTTAAGCACCATATCATTAAAGCTAATTTTTACTTTACCACCTTCGTTAAGTTTTGTACGTGCAGCAATTGCATTGTCCATATCAATACTCATTGTTAAGTAAAAATGTGGAGCAGTAAATAAGCTTTCACTCAAACGTTTTGCAATTACTTTACGCATTTGACTCACAGGAACTTCTGTGAATGATTGATGAGAAGTTTGAGTAGTTACTTGACTACTTTGACTAGCTGTAACTGGTGTAGTAGTTGGAGTTTCAACTGCTTTAAAATTATCGATATCGTATTTTACAATTCTACCATTATCACCAGTACCTTTTACATATTTTAAATCAATGCCTTTTTCACTAGCAATTTTTCTTGCCAAAGGTGAGGCAAAAATTCTTCCTTCATTAACAACTGTTGCAGTTGTTTGAACAGTTGTTGTATTTATAGGTTCAACTGTGGGTTGGGGTGCTTGTTTAGGTTGAGCATTGCTTGGTGCTCCACCACCTTTTTTTATAGAATTTACAATGGCCTCTACGTTAGTATCGGCTTTTCCAATAATGCATAATAAATCGTTAACCTGAATTTTTTCACCTGCTGCTGCACCTTGATAAAGTAAAATACCATCTTTATAGCTCTCTAATTCCATGGTAGCTTTATCAGTTTCAATATCGGCTAAAACATCTCCTTTTTTTACAGCATCACCAACGTTTTTGTTCCAAGCAGCAATAACACCTTCAGTCATAGTATCGCTTAATCTTGGCATTAAAACAACTTCTTCTAAAGCAGCTGCATCAATGGTTGCAACTTCTTCGGCAACTTTATTTTCAACAGGGGCATCAACAACATTTGTAGTTTCAGCAGGGGTAGTTGGTGCACTACCATTTAGTAAAGCTGAAATATCTTCACCGGCATTACCTATAATACATAACAAATCATTCACTTGTAACTTTCCACCTTTATCAATTCCAAGGTGCAGAATTGTTCCGTTTTGATAACTTTCTAGTTCCATAGTGGCTTTGTCTGTTTCAATTTCGGCTAATAAATCGCCTTTTTTTACAGGGTCACCCACTTTTTTATGCCAAGCTGCTATTACTCCTTCGGTCATTGTATCACTTAATCTTGGCATTAATATTACTTCGGCCATTGCTATTTTCGATTTTTTTGTGTGGCAAATATGCAACGAGTATTTACAAATTAAAAATAAAGTTTAAACTTTTGCAAACTCATTTCAATTACTACAAAACTGTTGCTAAGGCGGTGAAAATAAACAAAATTTTTAGTTTAAGGTTTAAATAGCTTGGCTTGGTGTGATATTTACGCCAACATCAATATTATATTTTGTAACTTTTGCAACTATTGGAAACTCATTAAGAACATTTTTTGGGTTATAAGTAAAATACTTTTCGAAGTAATTTATTAAAAGTTCGTCCTTTAATTAGCCTCTCAAAATTGTTTCTTTGGTGTTTTTAAAACACATCCATTTTTACTTTTATAACTTGAAAAGTTGATTTTACAGTGATTGTTTGTGTGTTATTGCAGGTTTTGAGTAGATTAAGTTATTAGCATAATCATCCCCAAAAAATTAAAATAATTATGTTTAATAGTTTATCTAATTAATACAAATACTCCTTTTTTGTATACTGTTTTTCCTCTGAAGTCTGTGCCTTGAGTTTGAAAAATGTAGGTTCCATTTTCTGCTGATAATCCATTAATTGTTCCATTCCAACCTTTACCAAATTCATTAGTGTTAAATATTGGTTGCCCCCATCTATTATAAATTGTGAAATACTGTAATGCTGTTATTCCAATAGGTATTGGTTTTAGTACATCATTCTTTCCATCTTTATTTGGTGTAAAAGCATCAGGCACTAAAATATCTGGTTCTAATTTATAAATTTTAACTTTTACATCATCAGTTGAACTACATCCATTTTTTGAAGTAGCAGTTAAAGTATAATTTACAGAATCGGGTAAACTACTATTGTTATAGGTGGCAATGGGTTTTAAAATTGTATTGCTATTTAATCCTACACTTGGATTCCATAAAAAGTTTAAGCTACTATCGGTTGATGTTGCTTGAAAGGCTAGAGGTTGCTGTAATGTTACAAATGTATCTCTTCCAGCAAAAATCTTTGGTAACGCTTCAATATTTACAATTACAGTATCTGCTACTTGTTTTAAACATCCAGTTGTGTTGTATGCTGTTAAAATATAGTTTGTTGTTTTTGTTGGACCCGCAATTGGGTTTGTAGAAGTATTATTTAATAAAGTGGTATTGTTATTCCAGTAAAATTGCTCGCCAACAACCATACCATTTAGTTGAACACGTTTGCCATAGCAAATAGTTGTGTCTTTGCCTGCATTTACTGTAGGATATGGATAAGGCGTAATTGTTACAGAATCTTTATCTTGACATTTTCCTAAATTGGCAATAACATAATATGTTGTTTTTGCAGTTGGTGCTGCCATTGGATGCTTAGTGTTGTTGCTATTTAGTGCAAAATTGGGGGTCCATATAAAATTCAAAGCCTTGCTATCGACTAAAAGCTTAACAGAGTCTGCACTACAAATTGAAGTATCTGCCATAGCATTTACAGTAATAAAATCTAAAGTATTAACAATAATGCTATCTATATTTTTACAGTTTCCGTTTGTTGCAGTAACATAATATGTTGTAGTATCTTTTGGATAAACTAATGGTGTACCGATGTTTGAATTAAGGATATTGTAATTGGGTGTCCATTGCAAATTGTTTCCTGGCGAAGTTGCTTGTAGTTGCAAAGTATCAATAGTACAGATTAAAGTATCTCTGAAAGGAATGTTGATAAAGGGTTTGTCAGTAATATTAATTCTTCGGCTTTTGATGGTATCAACACAACCTTTGCTGCTGCTAGCAATAAAACTAACATTAGCAGTCATCATTGATGGATAAGTGTAACTTGGATTTTGTAAAGAAGATGTATCTGTGTTTGGGTTTGCAATATCTCCAAATTTCCAAAACCATTTATTTATAAGTCCATAAGTTGCTGTACTTAAATCTTTAAAAGTGTAGGGATTTGTGTAACAGCTACCAACATAGCTAAAATCTACATTAAAGCCTGGATAAACTTTTACAACAGTACTATCTTCACCAATACAGCCTCCAATACCTCTAATTTTTAAATAGGCAACATAAGTTCCAGTATCTTGATAGGTGTAAGTAATTGTAGGTAGGGTAGAGGTATCTGTAGTTATTTTTTTATCGCCAAAGTCCCAGGCATAACCAATAATGCTTGATGAGTTATTTAAATTTTCGAAGTATACATTGTAGTTTTTGCAGTTTACAGAAAACTTAGGCAGTTCTGCAGCGGCAATATCACAATCTTGCACTTTTAAAATGAAATCTTTGTTATGATAACTTATTACAATGCCGTTTCTGATTTCGTTAACACAAGCACTTACAACATATTCTCCTTGGGCTGGTGCAATTCCTGTAATTTGTCCATTATCAATGTTAATTGCAATTCCATTTCCCAAAGGCAGGTTGCCGTTGTAGCCAGATTTATAATTGATGGGAATTAAATTTATAGTATTTGGTGTACCACCAGGCTGATTGGTATAGGCAGTGCAAAAGCTAAAAGCTAAAGAATCTCCATCAATGTCTGTTGCTCCAAAGTCTAAAGTAAATTTTTTATTTGCACAAACAAGTGAAGTATCTTTTAAGTTAAAAATGCTACTATTATTTACACCATTTGGTAAAACATTTGTTCCAGGGATATAAGTAGTAAACGTGCTTCCTGTTCCATTGGCAGCAAGGTTAGTTATGTTATCAACCCTACAACAATTGCTTACAGTGAGTGTATAGCCAACTGCATTTATTGGTAGTGTAATAGTACCTAAATAATAACCTACTTCATAACAAACGTTTGGATTGCCCGATAAACAAGGTATAGCACCAACATCCATTAATAATGTTTGAACACTACCATTTAACGATAATGATAAAGAATTTATTCTTGTGCCATTTTCATAAATCGCCACAGTAGCTCTTTCTGCTTCTAACTTTGGTCCTAAACTTTGGCAATCTCTAAAGAGTCTTACAGTAATTTCATAGTTTACTGAAGTTGAGTTTGATGATATAACTCTATAATAAATTTCTCCACCAGCTATATGTCTAGCTTTTGCATTAAAACAAAAAAAACACAACAAACATGCAGCAATACATCTTAACATTAGTATTCAATAATTCTTATGGTAAAAATATGTTTTAATATGAGTGAAAATGTTAAACTTTTTATTTATTCATAAACTTATGCTTATTATATAGTTTACTACATACATTTGTTGGTACAAAATAATTTCTTTCATGTCTTCAACTTTCACAATTCCTAAGTTCCCTGTTGTTAAAGATTCGTTGCACAACGAATTAAGAAAAAGGGTTCAACAATATTTCGATGATAATAAAATTTTACAAACAGGTAATGTAAAGTTGTATTCAAAAGCTATTTTTTTAGTGCTTTGTTTTATAGGATTATACCTGCATTTGGTGTTTTTTACTCCATCTACTTTTTTAAGCATTGTAGAATGTGTTTTATTAGGTGGAACAATTGCAGCGATTGGATTTAATGTGATGCACGATGGTAGTCATGGAAGTTTTAGTGCAAGAAAGCATATGAATAAATTAGCAGCCTATAGTATTAGTATGTTAGGTGCAAACCATTTTATGTGGAATATGAAGCACAATATGATTCATCATACTTTCACTAATGTTGATGGAGTAGATGATGATATTGAAATTGGTGTATTTATGCGTATGGCACCGACACAAAAAAGATATTGGGCACACAAATTTCAACATATTTACTTTTGGGTTTTATATAGTTTTTTATATGTGTTTTGGATTTTTTTCACCGACTATAAAAAGTATTTCAGTAAACATATTGGGCAGTTTCCTTTAAAGCAAATGAGCATTAAACAGCACATAATGTTTTGGGTAGTTAAAATTTATCATGCCTTGGTATTTATTGTGGTTCCAATTTATACTGTAGGATGGGCAAGTTGGTTGGTGGGCTTTTTAATAGTAACACTTTTTGCAGGCTTTATATTAAGTATTGTTTTTCAATTGGCACATACAGTTGAACATACTTCTTTTCCATTAGTTACAGAAAGTACCAATAAACTCGAAGATGAGTTTGCAGCACATCAAATTAAAACAACAGCAAATTTTGCAACTAATAATAAACTAGTGAGTTGGTTAGTTGGTGGTTTGAACTTTCAAATAGAGCATCATTTATTTCCAAAAATTTCACATGTTCATTACCCTGCAATTAGCAATATTATAAAGGCTGTTTGTGCCGAATATCAATTACAATATATCGAATATCCTACTACACGAAAAGCTATAGCAGCACATGTAAGATTTTTGAGAGATATGGGTAGGTAAAATTGTTATTTAACTATTACAATATTATCATCCTTAATTATGGGTAAACCCTTAAAGTGTAAAATTATTTTAGCTACAACAGCTACATCTTTTTGGCAATAAGTTACAATTCTCTCTAAATTATTTTCAGCATAATATACATGCTGCACTTGACTTCCATCAATATCATCTTTGCTAGTTGCAATATTTAAGCAGTTTGCAATTAGGTGAAGCGATGTGTAGTTTTTATTATCACCAAATCGCCACCAACTAAGGGTATCTAACATCTTGGTTTCCCAAGGTTTTCTATCATGTAGCCATAAATATTCTGGTAATTGTAAGCCATTTATCAAAATTCTTCTGCAAATAAATGGTATATCAAATTCTCTGATGTTATGCCCAGCAAACCAAAAATTCTTGTTTATTTTATACATTTTATTGCACAGCTCTATAAACTGTTGTAACAATTCTTTTTCGTTGTGGCTGTAAATACTTTTAATTTTTAAGTGTAATTCGTGCTTATCATCTTCATAAAAATAAGCAGTGCTAATGCAAACTATCTTGCCAAATTCAGAAAGAATGCCACCACGTTTTTTCCAACTTTGCTCTAAAGAAATAGATTCATCCTCTAAATACCTCGAATTTTTTTCTTGCCAAAGTGTTTGCCAATTGTTAGTTAATTGTGAAAATTCTTGCACCATTGGAACAGTTTCAATATCCAATATCAGTAAATCAGTAATCATATCTTATTATTGCAAATAAAATTAAGCTAAAATGAGTTACACTCCATCAGTAAATCCACAACCAACAAAAAAAAATAATAATGGGTTGGTAGGAATTTTAGCAGCTGCTTTAATTGCTGCTTTAGGATACATTGTTTACGATAAAACGCAGGATAAAAAAGTAGAAGTTTTATCTGAGAAAAAAGATGCCGTTATTCAAGACTTAGATAGTGCTAAAACACAACTGCAAGCCATGTTTGATGAAGCTAGCACAAGAATAGATTCAATTAGTACTTCTAATGTTCAACTTCAAGGCGACCTTGCAACACGTAATGAAGAGATAATAAAAATGAAACAAAACATTGGCAGTATTCTTAAAAAGAAAAATGCTAGTGATGCCGAATTAAAAGAAGCAAAAGCAATGATTGCCCAACTCAACGGTAAAATTGATGATTTATTTATGGAAGTTGCAAAACTGAAAGGCGAAAACGAAAAACTTACTGGTGAGAATGTAGCTTTAACTACTGATAAAAATAATTTGCAAGCCGATAAAAAAAACCTACAAGAAAATTTAGTAAATAAAGAAAATGAAAATGCAGCCCTTAGCGATAAAGTAGATGTTGCTAGTACATTGCACGCTAGTAAAGTTGGCATTTTTGCCATTAAAAAAAGAGGAGATACTGAAAAAGAAACTGAAACAGCTAAACGTGCAGATTACTTTAAAATAGCTTTTCAACTTGATGAAAATAGAGTTGCAAAAGCTGGGGTAAAAACTATTTATATTGTTGTAAAAAATGTTGATGGAAGTACAAGTATGCCAGATGGAAGTTTTAAATTAAGAGATGGTAGTGAGTTAAAATATACCAATAAAGTAGATGTTACTTACGATCCTTCACGTGCTAATAATGTAAGCTTTAACTGGCAGCCTGGCGAAAAATTTGTACCTGGAGATTACAAAATTGAAATTTACAATAATGGGTTTAAAATTGGAGAAGCCACTAAAACTTTGAAAAAAGGTGGTCTTTTTAGTTAATTAATTTCTTAAGAAAATGAAAATGTGTATCTACTTGGATACACATTTTTTTTTGAAATTATGTGAAGTTTGAATAAAGTTTTTTCAAAAAAAATTGGTAAACTTCTATTTGTTTTTTAATTTAAAATCCTCTAGAAACTTTTTAGTAAAAGGCGTTAAAACTAATGTACCACTAATTGCAGCTCTTTGAAAAAGCAATTCACTCCAATGTTCTGTACCTTCCCAAAAAGCCTTTTTTATGGCACTCATAGCATCAATACTTTGAGTAGCTAAATGGGTAGCAAATGAATAACCTGCTTGGTTTAAGGTTTCAGTATCGTTATATAAATTTGTAAATAACCCTTTTTGTAATGCCCAATTGGCATCTCTAAAATTACTTGCATCAATGGCCAATTCGTAAGCTGCCGATTTTCCAATTTTTCGTTCTACGGCAGGGCCAACAACAAATGGACCAATGCCTACAGCCAACTCACTTAATTTTATTTGGGCAGCTATTGTACCTAAAGTATAGTCACAACTGCAAGCCAAACCTACGCCTCCACCTATGGCTTTTCCTTGCACTAATCCAATAATAAATTTTGGGCAAGTTCTCATTGCGTTAATTACATAAGCAAAACCTGAGAAAAATTCTAAGCCCTGAGCTTCAGTTTCAATAGCCATTAATTCATCAAAATTTGCACCCGCACAAAACGTTTTGTTACCACTGCTTTTAAGAATAATTACTTTGCAGTTTTCGTCCTCCCCAGCTTTGGAAATTGTATTGGCCAATTCTTTTAAAATAGATGAGGGTAGTGAATTGTGGTTTTGAGTATAAAACTCAATTACTCCAACATTGTTTTGTATGATATAGTTTACGTACATTTTTAATTAGCAAATTTTAAAATACATTAATTAGCCAATTAGCCGATTTTACAATTAGCTAGTTTGATAATACTTTAAGATAAAATTTCTTGAGTTAGTAGCTTTAATAAATATTTGAAAACTTATTTTTTTAAAATTGACTAATCGTCAAATTAGTTAATTGTCGCATTAAACCTACCAATCCCCACTAGCACCACCTCCACCAGAACTTCCTCCTCCAAATCCATCAAAACCACCCCAACTGTCACCACCACCTGATGAACTTCCTCCACCGCCCCAACCACTATTGTTAAATAGCATTGGTAAAATAAAATCGCTAGCCGATGGACGTCTGTAATAACCATTTCCTCGTCCACCACCTCTATTACTTAATATTATGATAATGATGATGGCAACAATTACAAAAAATATAATTGAAGAAAAACCGTTGCCATTTCCTTTATTTCTCTCTCGTTTTACATTGTATTCTCCTGTTGCTGCCTTGGCTAAATTATCAACAGCTGCATTAATTCCACTGTAGTAATTGCCTAGTTTAAAAGCTGGCCTTAAGTCGTCAACAATTATTCTTTTTGCAATTATATCAGGTATTGCACCTTCAAGTCCATAGCCTACTTCAATTTTAATTTTTCTATCTTCTTTCGATATTAAAATTAATATTCCATTGTTGTTTTTTTTGCCACCAATTCCCCAGGCTTTAAATGTTTCATAAGCTACTTCCTCTATTGGTAATCCATTTAAAGAATTTACAGTAACTACTGATATTTGGTTTGTGGTGTTTCTATCTAACTCTACTAACTTTTTTTCTAGTTGTTGTTTGTCAAATTCATTCAATAAACTAGCATTATCAATTACCAATGCTTTTGCACTTGGCAATGGCAAGGCTTTGCTTTGGGTAAAGCCGATGCAGCTTAAAAAAGTAAATAATATGGAGATTAAAAAACGCAAAGATTTATGATTTATTGATTTTTGATTTGTTGATGTACTAATTTCTTAAACTGAAAAATTACTGAATCATTGACAAATAACTAACTGACTTAATTCTAACTTCCAAAAACTATTTCATCACTTAATTCATTCACATCGCCTCTATCATCATAAGGAAAATGTTGTTGTAATGTTTCCCCAATTTCTAAAACCACATTAGCTATGCCCTGAGCGTAATCATCTTTTTTAAAATGATGAATTAAATTATCCAACTCTTTTTGCCAATAGTTAGCACCTACTTTATTATAGATTCCTTCATCTGCAAAAATTGCTAATTGCCTATGTTTTAGAGCTATGTAAACAAGAACGCCATTTCGTTCTTCTGTTTTGTGCATATCTAGTTTGTCGAATAACTCAATTGCTCTATCAATAGCTTTTACAAAACTGCATTTGCTTTCGATAAATACACGAATTTCTCCACTTGTCATTGTTTCAGCTTTTTTAATAGCAGCTACAATTGTTTGTTTTTCTTGTATTGTGAAAAAATCTTCAGCTTTTCGTTTAAACCAATGCAACATAGTAGTTTAAGTAAATTTTAGGCTATAATTTATAATTATAGCCTAAAATATTTTTATTTTTTATTTGATGTTGAATTCAATATTTGGATTTCTTTCAGCTCCAGCATCTGCTTTGTAGTATGGTTTTTCTTTAAATCCTAAAAATCTTGCAAATAAGCTATTAGGGAATGTTACCAATACACCATTAAAGGTTTTAACAGCTTCATTATAGCTTTGACGAGCAATGTTGATTCTATTTTCAGTACCCTCAATTTGTGCTTGAAAATCTTGAAACTGACGTGTTGTTTTTAAATCTGGATAAGCTTCAGAAACTGCCATTAATCTTCCAAAAGCACTTTGTAATTGCCCTTGCATTTGTTGGTATTTTTCTAAAGTTGCAGGATCGTTAATATCAACTTGTACAGCAGTAGCTCTGCTACGAGCATCAATTACATCTTTTAAGGTTGATTTTTCAAAGTTTGCAGCACCCTCAATCACTTTAATTACACTGCTATACAAATCGGTACGGCGTTGATAATTTGTTTCAACACCACTCCAACTGCTTTTAACTTCTTGATCTTTTTTGGCTAAACTGTTGTTTATGTTACATCCAAAAAAAAGGATTAATACGAATAAACCTAATATTCCAAATCCAAGTGTTTTTGTGTTCATTTTATTTTGTTTTTATTTTTTATAATTTGTGTATTAATTTAAATAAATATTACAAATAGAGTAC
>JBMLOR010000043.1:0-23730 GCA_049242865.1 Chitinophagaceae bacterium
ATGGCGAAGCTAAATGCCCATTTGGTTTTGGTTCAAAAAAATCAACAGCTGGCAATGGTACAGGTAATAAAGATTGGTGGCCCAATCAATTAAAGTTAAACATACTACGTCAGCATTCTACTTTAAGCAATCCAATGGATGAAAGTTTTAACTACACCGAAGCTTTTAAAAGTTTGGATCTTGCAGCTGTAAAAGCAGATTTAGCAGCTTTAATGACAGACTCAAAACCTTGGTGGCCAGCAGACTATGGTCATTATGGTCCATTTTTTATTCGTATGGCTTGGCATAGTGCAGGTACATACAGAATTGCAGATGGTAGAGGTGGTGGAGGAACAGGTGCACAACGTTTTGCACCATTAAATTCTTGGCCAGATAATACTAACCTTGATAAAGCTCGTTTATTATTATGGCCTATCAAACAAAAATATGGCAACAAACTAAGTTGGGCCGATTTAATGATACTTACAGGAAACGTAGCATTAGAAACTATGGGTTTTAAAACCTATGGATTTGCTGGAGGACGTGCAGACATTTGGGAGCCTGAACAAGATATTTATTGGGGTAGCGAAAAAGAATGGTTAGGCGATAACAGATACACTGGTGATAGAAATTTAGAAAATCCTTTAGGTGCTGTACAAATGGGTTTAATTTATGTAAATCCTGAAGGTCCGAATGGTAATCCTGATCCTTTAGCAAGTGCAAGAGATATAAGAGAAACATTTGCACGTATGGCCATGAACGATGAAGAAACTGTAGCTTTAATTGCAGGTGGCCACACTTTTGGAAAAGCACATGGTGCAGCAGATCCTAGCAAATATGTTGGTAATGAACCAGAAGGTGCAAGTATTGAACAACAAAGTACAGGTTGGAAAAATACTTTTGGTAAGGGTAACGCAGAACATACGATTACAAGTGGTTTAGAAGGTGCTTGGACACCAACCCCAACTCAATGGAGTAATAGCTATTTTGAAGTTTTATTTGGCTTTGAATGGGAACTAACAAAAAGCCCTGCAGGTGCCCAACAATGGAGGCCAAAAAATGGAGCTGCTGCAAATGCTGTTCCTGATGCTCATGTTGAGGGTTTAAAACATCAACCAATAATGCTTACTACTGATTTAGCGTTGAGAGTTGATCCTGCTTACGAAAAAATTTCTCGCAGATTTTTAGAAAATCCAAACGAATTTGCTGAGGCTTTTGCTAAAGCATGGTTTAAACTTACTCATAGAGATATGGGGCCAAAATCAAGATATTTAGGAACTGAAGTTCCGGCTGAAGATTTAATTTGGCAAGATCCTATTCCTGCTGTAAATCATCCTTTAGTAGATGCTGCTGATATTTTAAATTTAAAACAAGCTATTAAAGCAACAGGATTAAGTGTTGGCGAATTAGTAAGTACTGCATGGGCTAGTGCTAGTACATTTAGAGGTAGCGATAAACGTGGTGGTGCAAATGGTGCACGTATTCGCCTAGCTCCTCAAAAATATTGGGCTGTTAATAATCCATCGCAACTAAGTAAAGTTTTAGATGTACTTGAGCAAGTACAAAATAATTTTAATGCCAATGCAACCGATGGTAAAAAAATTAGCTTAGCCGATGTTATTGTTTTAGCAGGAAATGTTGGAGTTGAAATGGCAGCAGAAAATGCTGGCTTTTCTCACTCAGTTCCTTTTGTTGCAGGAAGAATGGATGCAAGTATTGAACAAACTGATGTTGAAAGTTTTGCTGTTTTAGAACCAAAAGCCGATGGTTTTAGAAACTACACTGCTCCAAGATATGGTGCTATGGCTGAAGAAATGTTAATTGATAAAGCACAACTATTAAATCTTACGGCACCAGAAATGAGTGTTTTAGTTGCAGGTTTAAGAACAATAAACATTAATTATGATGGTAGCAAACATGGAGTATTTACAAAAAATGAAGGTAGCTTAAGCAACGACTTTTTTGTAAATTTATTGAACATGAATTTGGTTTGGAGCTCTACAAACACAGATAACAGTGTGTTTGAAGCTAAAGATAGAACTACAGGAGCAGTTGTTTATACAGGTACAAGAGTAGATTTAATTTTTGGTAGCAACAGTGAATTAAGAGCTATTGCCGAAGTGTATGCAAGTAACGACTCTAAAGAAAAATTTGTACACGATTTTATTGCTGCTTGGGTTAAAGTAATGAATTTAGATAGATTTGATTTAGGATAATATTATTTTGAAAGTTAAATTTCTGGGGGTTGTTCAAATATTTGAACAACCCTTTTTTTATTAAAAATATTTTAATTGTAATGTTAGCTAATCGAGTATTATCTTTAAACCTATTATTCACCCAAATGGGTGATAGAAACCCTAACTAATCTACTTTATTTTGTTAAGTATGTATAAATATCTTTTACTACTACTTAGTGCCTTACTAGGAATTACGTCCATTGCACAAAATTCTACTGTTCTAGAAATTGAAAAAAACCTATTAACTACAACAGTTGATAGTGTTGCTAATAAAAATATCAATAAACTAATCAATCAAAATCCTCCTACAAAGCCTAAAGAAATAATCTCGGTTTTAACAAAATCAATGGAAAGATTTGAAAAGCTACAACAAAATAATGTATTACAAAACATATATCTTCAAACAGGCATTAGCTTCAGAGATCTAAGAAAATACGACACTTCTATTTTGTTTTTTCGTAAGGCAGAAATAATTAACTCGCTTACCAGAGATAAAGAAACACAAGGTTTTATTTTACATGAAATTGGCTATTGGCATTACGAGCAAAACATTTTAGATAGTGCATTAATATATTATTACAAGGCACTTAATGTTCGAAAACAAAACAATACACCACGCCCCATCGCTGTAACCTTAAATGCCATTGGTTTAGTGTTTCGTACACGCAACCAATTATCAAATGCTAAAGACTTTTATTTTCAGGCTTTACCAATTTTTGAAAAATTAGAAGATGCTGCTGCCTTAAGGTGCTTGAGCAATATTGCTACAATTTATAATCTAGAGAAAAAATACGATTCGGCCACTGCTCTTTATTTAAAAATTTATAATACTGCAAAAGCAAAAAATGATGTAGGCAACATGCTTTTTTCTCAAGTAAATATGGCACTTGGATACAACTTTCAAGAAAAATATGCACAAGCTTTGCCTGTGTTTGAAGAGTTAAGTAATAACCCTAGAGTAAAGGCTATTGAAGATTTAAATAATGCTGTACAATATGGATTAGGACAAGCCTATATGGGTGTTAAAAACTACGATAAAGCGATTCCTATTTTAAAAACTTGCCTGGGTTATAGATTTAAAAATACAAAATATCAATCACTAGCTGCAATTACAAATCTATTATATACAGCTGAAAAAGAAAAAGGCAATTACCAACAAGCTTTAGTTTATTATGAACAATTAAAAGTTTATAGCGACAGTTTGATGAATAAAAACCGTTCTGATGCCATTGATGAATTAGATAAAAAATACAAAACCGAACAAAAAGAACAGCAAATTTTAATATTAGCTAAAGAAAATGCCATCAAAGATTTAACGCTAAAACAAAATCAACAAACCTTACAATTGGCTTTAGCAAAATCAAAACAAAAAGAACAAGAAATTGATTTGCTAAATAAACAAAATGAAGTGAGTGCTTTACTAGTAAAACAACATGAACAAACAATAAATTTAGAGCAAGCCGAAAATCAAAAATCGGCACAAGCATTAACTATCCTTCAAAAAGAAAATGCCATTAAAGACTTAAGTATTAAAGAAAAAAAACGAACTAATTGGCTTTTTGCAATTGGATTAATCATTGCAATAGGAATTGCATTTGGAATTTGGACGCTATATCGTAATAAACAAAAAACAGCAAAGCTTTTACAAGAAAAAAATGACATCATTAGCAAAGCATTAGGCGAAAAAGAAATTTTATTAAAAGAAATTCACCATCGTGTTAAAAACAATTTACAGGTGGTAAGCAGTTTGTTAAATTTACAAAGCAGGAAAATTAACGACGAAAAAGCTTTGAGTGCCATTAAAGAAGGTAGAGATAGAGTTAAAAGCATGGCACTCATTCATCAAAACTTATACAGAGATGATAACTTAACAGGTGTAGAAATAAAAGATTACATTGAAAAACTGGTACAATCTTTATTTACTTCTTATAATATTCAAAACGAGAAAGTGCGTTTACAAACCGAAATTGATGATTTGAATGTAGATGTTGATACAGTTATACCAATTGGATTAATTCTAACAGAACTTATAAGTAATGCTCTTAAATATGCATTTGATGAAACTAAACAAGATGGCAAATTAGTAATTAAATTAAAGCAAGATGAAGCAGGATTATCATTGAATGTTAAAGATAATGGTATTGGCTTGCCAAATGATTGGAATTATGAAAAAGCAGACTCATTAGGCTATCAACTTATAAGATCATTTGCTGCAAAAATGAAAGCAAAACTAACTATTACAGGTAATGATGGTACAAATGTAGAAATGCTAATTACAAATTATAAACTTACAGCATGATAGAAATTAAAGTGCTTATAGTTGAGGATGATCCACTAATTGCAATTGATATTGAACAAATATTAAATAACCTAAATTTTAGAGTTTCAGGTACAGCTTTTAATGCAGAAGATGCATTATATAGTTTAAAAACCAATACGCCAGATATAGTACTTTTAGATGTAAACTTAGAGAGTGATAAAGATGGAATAAATATTGCAGAAATCATTAACGAAAAATATCAATTACCATTTATATACCTTACAGCCCATGCTGATAAAAATACTTTAGAAAGAGCTAAAAAAACCAAACCAGCAGGATACATTATTAAGCCCTTTGATGAAAGAGATTTGTTGGCAGGGATTGAAATAGGGCTGTACAATTATAGTCAACTTAAAATGGCACAAAGGCCACAACTTAATTTAAATAACATTAATAAGCATTTAAAAAATATTATAACAGAGCGTGAATTTACTGTACTAACTGCAATTTATGAAGGCAAAACAAACGAGCAAATGGCAAGTGAACAGTTTGTATCTATAAATACCATAAAAACACACATCAGTAATTTGTATTTTAAGTTAGATGTAAATTCAAGAACTACTGCCATAGCAAAGGTTATCAGTTATTTATAAAATCATGCTTTTGGGTGATTCAAAAACCATAAGAAAAATTCAATTTTACATCGTAAAGAATCTAATACTTCTAAAACCTTTAAAAAACGAATATGAGAAAGTTGTTTACATTAGTTGGTTCTCTTTTATTAATTGGTAGTTCAAGTGTTGCCCAAACAATAACTACAGTTGAAAATGTTTATGGTGGTCGTATTAATGCCATCACCTCTAGCACAATTATTGGTTCACCAGATAGTGCTAATGTTTTTATTACTACAGAAAGTGCCAATACTGCATTTTATGCCAAAGCAAATGGTATTACTACAGGCACTGTAAATATTTCAAAATTTACAAAAATGCCTGCTTTAACAGCAGCTGCTGGTGTAGGAGGTGCTATAAATAAAGTAAGTGCTTACAGTAGTTATTTGTATTTTAGAAATGGAATGAATGCTATTTATAAATCAGCATTTAACAGCGTAAATATTAGTTTGCATAAATCATTTGGGATGGATACTTCTTTAAATGATTTTGCAATTAAAGGTAATCGTATTTGGTATTTTTTTAGAGTTAGTTCCTCTAATCAAGATAGATTTGGATACAGCGATTTAGATGCAAGTGGTAATGCTATCAACTTTGTTTCTTCTTTTGGATATAGTACTGCTACATTCCCTGCAAAAACAATTCTAAGTTATAATTTAGGTGATACAATTTTAGCTTTTAAAGATGGAAACGATCCCGAATTAACCATACTAGAAAATATTACCTCAGGACCAACAGCCTTTTTACACGACAATTTATCAACCCTTAATCCTGCTGTAAATTGGCGAACAGTTGCAATTGCCCCAGATGGTAGAATATTTATTGGTGGCAATGATAATAATCATAAATATGTTGCTTACAAAGATACAGGTGCAACAAGCTGGACAGTTGTAAATACAGGCATTGCTGGAGTTTCGGGCAGTAATATTGCTTTTTATCAAAACAACACAACCAATTATTATGTGTACTTTGGTAGTGCATATAGTAACGCAAAAGGTGTTGCCAGTTCTTGGAACAATTTTGGAAATGTTTCTTTAGAAACTCATAGTAACGATGGGGCATCATTAACACTTACCAATAGTTTAACAAATGGTGTTGTGCTAATTACTACTGATCAGGGAATTGGCTGGACCAAAAATGCTGGCTCTATCATTTCTGAAATTAATGATGGGGTAGAAGCAGTACAAGTTGCTGATTTTGATATGCGTAGTGCAAAAGATTTTGGTTGGCTAGCTAGTAAATCAGGTATTAGATATGTTCGAAACTATAATACAGGAGCTAAAAATTGGAGCAATGCTATGTTTCCTAATGGTGATGGTTCTCCTTACTATAGTGCAGAAATGATGGGCAACGATAGTAACAAAGTTTTTGTAGGTAATGTAAGAGTTTATAAAACCACCAACAAAGGTGGTACTTGGAACAGAGTTTTTACAGCAGAAAATGCACCTTATAATTTTCCTGGTGTTGGAACTCAAGTTACGTCAATAGCTTATGATAGTACCACAAATACTGTATTAGCTGGCTATAAAATTCAATCACCAACTCAACGTGGGGGTGTATTTTACAGCAACGATGGTGGTACAACTTGGAACCAACTTTTAATAAATGCTACTACTGTAGGATTTGATGTGGATGTGAATGATATAGAATTAGTTGCTGATAGTGGTAAACTAGTGGCCTACATTGGCGTTGATTATGATAGTTCTTTAACAACGCCCTTACGTGGTATGTATAAAGCACAATGGAATGGTACAAGTTGGAGTGTAAGAGCTGAAGACATTTACACACCTACCACTTCTCTTTTAAGTGTAAACGATATTGTAATACATAGTAAAGATACCATTTTAGCTAGTGGAGGATTTTACAATAAAGTATACAATCGTGAATATGGAATAAATTTTATGATAAGCAGAACAGTATTTAACAATTGGAGAAGTTATGTACCTAGTGTTGCTCGATTTAATGGATTTTCAGCTGCAGCTTGGAATGGTGACACTTTATTTTATGCTTATAAAGACAGTATTTTATATAGTAGAATATTTTTTAATAGTACAGGTACAGGAACACCTGGAGAAGCTTTATACACCAAAGTAGATAATGGAACTGAAATTAATGTTTTGTATTATGATGAATTATTGGCAGGTAGTGGTACAGGCTTTAGAAGTATAAAAGGAGCTTCATTTTTATTGCCTAATAAAACTATTGATATCAATGCAACTATTAAGAATAATAAATATGCTGAGGTTGTATGGTTTAACAATTTTGATGAATTGGTTGCCCAATATGAACTACAAAGTAGCTGTAATGGTAATACTTTTGAAAAAGTGGCAACCATTTCATCAACCAACACTAAGCAATACAAGTATACAGATGAAATAACTTGTGCAAATAATATAAAATTATACCGCTTAAAAGTGATAGAAAAAAATGGCAATACCTATTTAACTAGTACAATTAAAGTAGGCAAACAGTTGCCAGTTGAAATTAGCGTGTTTCCTAATCCAACCACAAATGGAATAATGCAGTTAAATACAACGTTTAAAGGTAAAATTACTGTGAATGTAGTTGATATGATTGGTAAACAACAAGCACAATTCATCATCAATAATGTGGGCACTCATACATTAAATATGCAACATTTACAAAAAGGAATTTATTTTTTACAACTACATACTGAACAAGGAAATTATTCTAAGAAGATAATCATATACTAAAATTTGTTTTTCAAAAAGGGGTAAAAAGGCTCTTCTTATTAAATTAAGAAGGGCTTTTTTTTAGTACTTATTTAAGCAAAAAATATTATTATAAATCATTGTTTTCTTAATGAAATCAATATAAAAAACACCTGCACTGAAAGTATAGAACAAACAATAATATTTCATCAACACTTCCATGTGATTTTATAAGTAAAAAATATTGAACCTTTAATTATCAGTATTTTTAGCTTTAAGGTTTATGAGCAACAGTTGATTTTCTTTAATAAAAAATGCTTGATAGTTTTTCAACTATCAAGCATTAATTTTAATATACTTTAACTTTTAAATAAATACTAGTTACTAGTAATTTTAATATCATCTGGTTCGTAAGTAGCAACTTGAGATGCTGCTGAACCTGCAGGAGCTTGATACCTAAAGGCAATATTTATTTTTTGACCAGCATAAGCCGATAAATTAAATGGCCCAAATGGATCAAAAGGTGTAAACGTTGAACTAGGATTTGCGGGTACAGTATTTAACAACACCCAATTTGCAGTAGCCACATTTGTTCCATTAAAGTTAGTACTCACATATACGTTAAATGTTCCCACAGGAAATCTTCTTGCACAAGTATAACTAAACTTAGGAGCTCCTCCAGCAGGTAAAGTAATATCTGGAGTAACCAACCAAGTTGAAATATTAGTTGTAGGTAAGGCAGTACTTGTAAATGCACTTACTAAAGGAAATACACTACCGCTAAAAGATGCTAAACGAAAGAGTACATCTCCTGTTTCATTGATATTACTCCATCCTGGAATAACTAAAGGATTGGTACCTGTTGTTGGATAGGCATTAAAATCTTCTTCAAACAAAAAACATCTTGGATTTCTGAATTGTACATCACTTGTATCTCTAATAATCAATTGCCTTGTTGTTCCAAATACTGTGTATACAGCAGTTACAGTTCCATTTCCTGTAGGAACTCTAACTCCTGCAAAATTTGCATAACCACTGCTACGAATGATTATTGACTGACCACTACAATCTCTTATAGTAAGGTTTACACTTCTTTTAAATGCACTAGTATCGCTCCAAGTTTTACCTAAATCACCTTTGCCAATTTCAAAATTTGATAGTCTTACCAAAGTACCAATTTGTGGACTTTGCATTGCAGTTAATAAAGATGATACACTGCTTACATTGGTAATTGTATAGGGTTGGTCTAATCTACCTCCTACAATAAAATTATCAACAGAAGTTGCAGGAATACCAGCTAATGTTGGACTTGATGGATTACTACGCTCAATCATACCTAATTGAATTACCCCACCATAATCGCTAAGTGTAAGGCCTTTACATTTTATAAAAATTTCTTTTCCTACAGGAAAATTGCCATACAAACTTGTGCTCTCAAATTGAATTGATAAACCGCCTGTAGCATCTTGTATATAAATTTCTTTGTAAAAATTTCCACTTTTATCATTTGCAACTACAACTCCACGAATGATGGTATCACCAACTATTAAATCATAGTTACCTGCTACTGTATGACGTGCTTTTAAAGCTGCTATAGTTGTATTTGCAGTAATGTTAGGTGTTGGATTATAAGGGGGCTCATCGAACTTTTTGCTACAAGAAATCATTACACCTCCTAAGGCAACAAAAAGAGTTACAATGAAGGCTATTTTTTTTGAGTTCATATTATTCGTATTTATTTTTTATTGTATGATTGTTTTTTTAAAATCTAAGATTTACACTAATTTGATAGTTTCTTCCAAATGCATAAGAAAAACGTGGAGGAAATCTATCGGCATCGTTTGTTCTAAAGTCGTAACGTAATTGCTCAAATCCACCTTGAATAATATTTTGGTTGTCCAAAATATTGTTTACACTGAAGTTAAACACTAAGAATGTATTTTTATTATTTATTTCCCATCTTTTTGGCAATTTCCAACTATATCCTGCAAATAAATCTAGTGTACTTTGAGGTGCAAAACGTTGTTGCCCTAAAATTTTATTCCATTCAGCACTTTGGTAAGGAACGTTACTTACTGCTTGTTGTGTTCTTCGCAATGGATTGATTTCTAAATAATTTTGATCGAAATAATTGAAGTTCACACTAACAAACCAAAATTTAGGACTACGATAAAAGAAGCCAATATTGTATGCTTCTTGCGGTGTACCTCCTACTCTATAATCCTTACTATAAATTGAATCTTCTCTTAAAACTTCTGAAGTATTATCTAATGTTGTACTTGCACGCATACGAGATGTATAAACATATCTACCAATATTAGCTGCAGCATTTAAACTTAGGGCAGAAGTTAGTTTGTATTCTACACCAAATTCCAATCCCATATTGGCTTTATTAATTTTAGTTAAACCGTAATTTACTAAGTTTTGATATTGATCATGAAAAAATGACAATACGTTCATTTGATTTCTAAACTCTGTATAATAACCTGTAGCACGAATTTTTAACTTTGGAGCATTTAAAACATAGCCACCTTCAAGAGTTCTTATTTCTTCGTTTTCAACAGTTGTTTGGGTTGTATTTCTTGTTCTTGGCGACACATACACATTATCAAAAAATGGAGCTTTTGTAAGCATGCCTACATTAGCATAAATATAATTTCTTCCATCGAGTTTAAAAGTAAACCCTGTTTTAAAATTATAATTATTGAATATTTGTTTTGGTGATGCACCAAAACTGTTATTTAAAAACAATCCATTTCTGTAATTACCTGTTCTATAAAAATTAGTATTACTTATTTCTAAAGCAGCAAAATAATCAATGTTGTTGAACTTAACAACAGCTTGTCCCCATGCAGCTGCTCTTTGAATAGTGATATCATAGTTATAACTGTAATCATCTCCTACCCTAACCACTCTATTAGGATTATTTACATTAGGTTGACCCGCCAAAGGGCTATTAGGAAACTGACGCTCAGCAAATTGCAATAAATCTACAAAGTAGTCACCTCCCAACAAATCATTTACACGCTTAAAATTTTTATTTTTTTGGTATTGATAACTTGCACCAAAAGTAAGTTCTGTTCTTTCACCTGCTCTTGTATTTAAAACAGAGTTTATATTAAATCTTGTAGTGTTTGTAACAAATTCACCCAAAATAAATCTACTTCTTTTTCCAGTAACTCCATTAAAAGTTTCAGGATTGCTTTGATTGAAATTGTAGATTCTTCCCCAGTCTATTTGTCGTACATTTTCATTTGTTTTCCAATCATTGGCTGTCATTTCTGCTAATCTTGGGTCTTGTTGATAGCTTGGTAAATTTCTATAATAAATTGGGCTTGGGTTAAATGCATTATACCAATCTAATCCACTCGATGATCTATCACCTGTGCTAAAGCTTGCAGCTGTCATTAAATTAGTAGCATTATTAATTCTAAAATCGTGTGTTAAAATAGCAAAAGGTTGATTTGTGCGTGCTATGTTAGCATTACGTTTTTTACCACTTTGCCAACCCCAATTTGGGTTGTAGTAATTTGTACCTAACAAATCAAAAATTTCTTGCATAGCAGTTCCTTGCCTACCACTTTCAGTTGGTGTACCAAAAACTACAAGAGATAATAATTGTTTGTCGTTTAATTTTTTATCCACTGCTGCAAACCAACTCCAACTGTCAAAATAGGTTCCAGGTGTGTACCCTTCTGCAGCATATCTTCTTGTGCCACTAAAACTAAAAGCCCAGCCATTTTTGCTTAAGCCTGTGCTGTGTGTAATATCCATTCTATGTTGAGTAGCTCTATTACTGTATGCATATCCAATCTCGGTTTGTTTTCTTTGTTTGCTAGCTCTAGCATCAATCATGGTGCTGCTTCCAATATCACCAATAGTGAAAGTTGCAGGACGTAACCCAATAGATAAATCTCTATTTCTCATTACATCATTTAAACCACCCCATAAGCCAAAAGGTGTAAAACCATTATCCAAATTATCCATTGGAACACCATTCATAAATGTTGCAAACAATTCTCCATCGTATCCTCTAATTCTAAAACGAGTTGGACTAAAATTAAACGATGCTGCACTAAAAAAGGCATCTCTACCAGCTGTTAAAAGTGAAGATACATTTTGATTACCATTGTCGGCAAAATCATTGTCATCTAAACTTACAACAGCATTATTGGCCATTACTTGATCTTTTGCTTCGTCGACCAATTTTGATTGTAAGGAATCGTTTTTTTGTTTTGTAGAATCTTTGGCTACAGTATTTTTTGTTGTTGATGGCTTTACTTGGGAAAAGGCAGAAGAAAAACTTGCCATAAGTATGCTAGCAACTAAGAACAGCTTTTTTATCATAATTATTAATGAGTTTGCAAAAATAATGTTAAAACTACAACAATTGGTGTTATACTGTTAAGATTTCATAAACAATTTAATGTTTTACAAACCTAATTTCTTAATTAAAACAGAGGCCATTCGTAATAATGCCTCGTGAGAATATCCTGCAATATGTGGTGTTATAAGTACATTAGGCATACTATTTAAAGTTGTAAGTTCTGTGTTTTGAGTAGCAGAAAGCGAATTTAATTTTTCGTTTTCGAGCACATCTAGTCCGCAGGCAATAATTTTTTTATGTTGCAGAGCTTTGATTAAATCACTTGTGTTTATAACTTCTCCCCTACTTGTATTTAATAATATTATATTCTTTTTGAATTGATTAAAAAAAGCATCATTGGCAAAATGTTTAACTTCTTGTGTTAACGGCAAATGAAAACTTACAATATCTGCTTCTTTAAAAATATCTTGTAAAGTAGATTCAATGACAAAATCATTGCCAAAACCCTGCTTGTATTTATCATAGGCTAATAATTTAACGCCAAAAGGTTGGAGCAACTTTGCAAAGGCACTACCTGTATGTCCAAAACCAATTATAGCAACAGTTTTATCTCTAAGTTCTATTCCCCTGTTTTCGTCTCTTTTCCAAATCAACTGCTTTACTTCATTATTGCTTATACTGATGTTTCTCATCAAATTAAGTAAAATACCCAAAGCCATTTCACCCACAGCATTGCAATTACCTTCTGGGCTACTCACACATACAATGCCTTTTGAAGTTGCATATTGTACATCAATGTGTTCCATGCCACTGCCAAGCCTACCTAGCCATTTTAATTCTTGAGCCTTATCAATTAATTTTTTATCAAAAAAAATACTTGTAGTAGTAATTACACCAACTGCATCCTGTATTTCGTTGTAAAGCAAATCATAAGTCATGGCTTTATTATACAAAACTTCATACCCTTTTTGAGTAATATATTCAATTAAATATGGATGAACTTTAGCAGTTACTATAATTTTTGACATAACTATTTCATTTTGTAAGTAAGATTTGCAAAGTCTTGTACAGATAAGTTTTCAGCACGTTTTGTAAATAAATCGTCTTGCAAAATTGCTGCATCAAACAAAGGTTTTAATGGATTACGCAACATTTTTCTGCGTTGATTAAATGCAGCTTTAACTAATGTAAAAAATTGTTTTTCAGTTTTAAAATTAGCAAATTCATTTTTTCGAGTAAGTTGTATTACACCACTCATTACCTTGGGTGGTGGATTAAAACTATCTGGAGGCACATCAAATAAATAGTCAACATCATAAAAAGCTTGTATCAACACACTAATTATTCCATAGTCTTTGCTATTTGGCTTTGCTGCCACACGTACAGCTACTTCTTTTTGAAACATGCCAATAACAATTGGCACTTGCATTTTCCAATCTAATACTTTGAATAAAATTTGAGAAGAAATATTGTACGGAAAATTACCAATTAGTAAAAATTCATTTTCAAAAGGAGCTTGTGTTTGCAAGAAATCTTGATGAATAATTTTGCCTTGCAAAGCAGGATAATGTGCTAATAAATAAGGTATTTTTTCGTCATCAACTTCAACAGTTTTAAAATTGATATGGGGCAAATCAATCAAATACTTGGTTAAAGCACCTGCACCTGCACCAACTTCTAACAATTGACTGAAACTGTTTAACTGCAAGGCTTCTACAATTTTTTTACAGATGGATTCATCTTTTAAAAAATGTTGACCAAGACTTTTTTTGAGGGTATAATCCATTCCAAATTTAATATTTGATATTGAAGGTTTAATATTTCTTGATTTATTGTCTGACACTTAAAAAGCGTCTGACCATGTGTACAATTTTCACATTTACTAATTACTCAATTTGCTAATTAAAGAGGTAGTTGAATATCCTTCTACAATTTCGTTAATAACTACTTTACCGCCATGTTCAATCACTTCTTTGGCACCTACTATAGTATCAATGGTATAATCTCCACCTTTAACTAAAACATCAGGCAATATTGAAGTAATTAAATTGTAAGGTGTATCTTCATCAAACAACACTACAGCATCTACCATAATAAAATTTGCTAAAATATTAGCTCTATCTAATTCAACATTTATTGGCCTTTCAGGAGATTTTCCTTGTCTTTTTACACTTGCATCACTGTTAAGACCAACAATTAAAAAATCTGCTTGTGCAGCTGCTTTTTGTAAACTATAAATATGACCTATATGTACAATATCAAAACAACCATTGGTAAATGCAATTGTTTTACCAATTGCTCTCCAACTAGCTACTTGTTTTTGCAAATTTTCTAGTGTGAAAATTTTATTTGAAATAACATCAACTTGTTTCATTTTTAATTTTTTTGTTAATGGTCTGACGCTTTTAAAGCGTCTGACCAAGTTAACCTTTAACTTTCTTTACTTAGTTTTATTAATTTTTGATGCAAAGCTATAACTTGAGGTAATAGCATTTGCTGTTCATCATTCACTACAACTTCGTCGCATAATTTCATTTTAATAGCATCGTCAATTTGATGGTTCATTCTTTGTATAACTAAATCTCGTGAAATTCCATCACGTTTCATTACTCTATTAATCCTTAAGTGATTAGGTGCATAAACACCAATTACAAAATCTAGTCCTTCGGCACTTGCAGATTCAAACATCAAAGCTGCTTCTTTTATGGTGTAAGGTGCCTTTTGGCTTGCAGCCCATTTTTTACTATACTCAATGGTAACAGGATGAACAATAGCATTTAATTTTTCTAAAGCATAACTATCGTTAAAAACAATATTAGCCAAATAACTTCTTTGCAGTTTATCATTAACATATACTTCTTCACCAAATGTTTTTATTAATTGTTGTTTTATAAAAACATCGGTTTCCATAATTTTTTTTGCAGTAGCATCGGCATCTAAAACAGGAATTCCTAATGCTTCAAATATTTTTGATACAGTTGATTTTCCGCTTCCAATACCTCCTGTTAATCCAATTTTTAGCATATTTATGATTGTACAATTGTTTGAAAAGCTACAGAATCATTTCAAAAAAACAAACAGCCGTTTCAAAATTAAATGAAACGGCTGTTTGCTATCTTTAAATTTTAAAACAATAACTATCCTTTAGCTTGTAAACGCTTAATACTTTCTGTAAGTTTTGGTAAAACTTCAAAACAATCGCCCACAATACCATAGTCAGCAGCTTTAAAAAATGGAGCTTCAGGGTCTTTATTAATCACAACAATTACTTTACTGCGATTAACCCCTGCTAAGTGTTGAATAGCTCCACTAATTCCAACAGCTATGTATAAATTTGGTGCAACTTGAACACCTGTTTGCCCCACATGCTCATGGTGTGGCCTCCAATGTGCATCACCAACAGGTCTGCTACAAGCTGTTGCAGCACCTAAAGTTTTTGCAAGATCTAAGATGATACCCCAATTTTCTGGGCCCTTTAAACCACGACCACCACTTACTACAATATCAGCTTCTGTTAGTGGCACATCACCACTAACTTTATTAACGGCTTTAACTGTAACTTTTGGTGTAGCAACTTCAACACTTAATTGTTGTACAGCTGCTGTACCTTCTACAGTTTGAATATTAAAGCTATTTGGGTTTAATGAAATTACTTTTACAGTACTTGTAATGCTTACATTGGCAAAAGCCTTACCACTGAATACTGATTTTTTTACAACAAATCCATTACTTACATTAGGTAAAGCAACTGCACCAGCCACTAAACCAGCTTGTAATCTTGCAGCTACACGAGCTGCTACTGCTTTACCAGTTTGGTTGTGGCTAAATATAACAACACTAGCACCTAAGGTTGTAGCAACATCGGCAATTGCCTTAGCAAAAACTTGGGCGTCAACGTGGTTAAGTGAACTATTTTGCACCTGATGAATGGTATTTACACCATATTTTCCTAAAGTACTTAAATCGTCTTTAACTTCACCCAACACCAAACCTTCAGCAACTCCACCTAATAAATTTGCTACATTAGCCCCATAGCTTAGTGCTTCGTATGAAGATTTTTTTACTTGTCCATCTGCTTGATCTATAAATACTAATACTTTCATTTTAATAATTTGAAGATTTTAAAATTAAATGGCTTTTGCCTCTTCGTGTAATAATCTTACCAATTCATCCACATTATCAGCATCAACTAATTTTACACCAGCTTTTGCAGGCGGTAATTCAAAGCTTTCAATGCTTGTTAAAGCTTCTATGTTTGCAGGTTCAACTACTTTTAATGGTTTAGAACGTGCAGCCATTATACCTCTCATATTAGGAATTCTTTGCTCGGCTACACCTTTTTGGCAGCTTACTACTAATGGAAGTGCAACTTCATTAACTTCTTCACCACCTTCAATTTCTCGTGTTACTGTTGCAATATTGCCATCTAATTCAAATTTTGTTGCAAGTGAAATGTATGGAGCATCTAATAACTCAGCAACCATTCCACCAATGCTACTTCCATTATAATCAATAGTTTCTTTACCTGTAAACACTAGGTCGTAATTACCATCTTTTGCAATTTGTGCAATTTGAGAAGCAATATAAAAACTATCAGCGTTATCTGCATTTACTCTAATAGCCTCATCACCACCTAAAGCCAAAGCCTTACGAATAATTGGTTCTGCATCGGCTAAGCCAACTGTAACTAAATGAATTAAAGTAGATGCATCTTTTTCTTTAAGCTCAATAGCTCTTACTAATGAATACCATTCATCATATGGATTAATAATGAATTGAACACCAGCATCATCAAACTTAGTATTGCCATCTTTAAATGCAATCTTAGAAGTTGTGTCTGGAGATTTGCTTACACACACTAAAATTTTCATATACAAAAATTTAAAAATAGTTGTTTATGCAACTATTTTGCAAATATAGAAGCGAAATTTATTTTAGGAAATATTTTTGCTTTTTTACATAAAATTTAACTTCAATCTAAAAAAACAATCAACAAAACAACAAAAGCATGTAATATTTGTTTCGATAATTAAGATACAAACCACTGAATTTTTAAAATCTAAAGCAAACAATATTAAATGGCATTTAAAATTTATACTAAAACTGGCGATAAGGGCAAAACTAGTTTGATTGGTGGTACTAAGGTGCCAAAAAGTAATATCAGAATTGAAAGCTATGGCACAATTGATGAACTAAACAGCTACATTGGATTGGTTAACGATTATATTACAGACCCCACAACAAATACAACTTTAAAAGAAATTCAGGATAGATTGTTTACCATTGGTAGCTCATTAGCTTGTGACCCTGATAAAGAACCTTTAATGAAAATGCCTGACCTTTTAGAATCTGACGTTGAATTTTTGGAACAAGAAATTGATAGAATGAATGAAAGCTTAGCACCAATGAAATTTTTTATAATTCCTGGCGGTGATGTGGCAATTTCAACTGCACATGTTGCAAGATGTATATGCCGAAGAGGTGAAAGAACTTGTGTACAAATGCATGAAGAAGGTTTGTTTATTGATGGCTTAGTAATAAAGTATATTAATAGATTAAGTGACTATTTATTTGTTTTGGCCAGATACATTGGATATTTAAAAAATGTACCAGAAATACCTTGGAAACCAAGAGTGAAATAAGTTTTTTGTAGTATAAATAATACAGCCTCTATTTTTTGTAGAGGCTGTATTATTATATAAATTTAGCTTTATTACTTTATTACTTGAAATTTCCCACTATCAATTACCTTACCTGTTCTATCAACAAGTTTATATAGGTAAAGCCCACGATAAAATGTTTCTAAACTTAGGTTTATTTTATTGTTTTCTATCTTTAGTTCAATTACCTGTTTGCCTACAAAATTAAAAATAATCAACCTTGTATTTTTATCTTGAATCCTTGTAAACTCAAAATTTATATTGTTGTTCGCAGGATTTGGATAACATTTTAATGCTTTTAAGCTACCATCTCCCAAAACCATATAACTAGCCTTTATTGGCATTACAGTTACTGTAATGAAAAATAATAGTAAAAATATTTTGTAAAAAATCTTCATTAAAATTTAAATAACGTTGTAAAAATAGGCTTTATTGTAATTCATTTTATAATGGAATAAAAAACATAAAAAAAGTCTTGCTTTTTACAGCAAGACTTTTTTTTATTTTAAGAAAATTTTATAACCCTGATATTCTAAATTCTAATCTTCGATTTGTTTTTCGAGCTGCTTCATTATCAGTTCCATCTTCATTTACTTCTTTTTCAATTGGGCAACATTTGCCATAGGCTTTTGTACTTAATCTTTTTGCATCGATACCATAATTTTTTACAAGGTAATCTTTACCTGCTTTTGCACGTTTGCCACTTAATTTTAAATTGTATTTTTCACTTCCTTTTTCATCGGTGTAGCCACCAATTTCAACGGTTAAATTTGGTTCTCTTTTCAATAAAGCAGCTAGGCTATCTAAACTTGGTTTGTATTCATCTTCAATTTCAAATTTATCAAACTCAAAACGAACAATTAATGGTTTTGCTGGTGGTGGAGTATCAATAATAACAGGCTTTTCTATGGCCTCTAATTTCCAATCATCCAAAATTTGTACATCAGCATTAAAGTCTTTTAAATTTCCAGCATCAGTAAATGATTTATAGTCTTCTTTACTTGCTTTAGCTTGATAGGTGTTGTATGGATCTGTTTCGTAAATAAACTTACCATCAGCATCGGTTAAACTGCTTCCTATTGACTTACCATTTTCGTTAACAATATTTACAGAAACTCCATTTAGTGGTTGTAAAGTTTTACTGTCTACAACTTTTCCTCCAATAAATTTTTTAATTATTTTACTAGCACTATACATTTCTAAACAAACACTTTCTCTATCGCTGCTCATGTAAAAGTTTTTCAATAAATATTTATCATCGTTGCTGTAAAAATAAATATCATCTTTTTCGGTATTTATAGGATAGCCAATATTTGTAGGGGCAGTAAAGCTTTCGCCAATTAATCCTTTGGCTGTAAACAAATCAAATCCACCCATTCCTATTCGACCTTTACTAGCAAAAACCAATTGCATACTTGGCACATGATAAAAAGGGGCTTCTTCATCTTCTTTACTATTAACAGAAGCACCAAAGTTTGAAGGTTTTGACAAGTTTCCATTGTTATCTATTGCAGAATACCATAAATCAAATTTTCCAAAACCACCTGGCATATTACTTGCAAATAATAAATATTTTCCGTCTTTTGAAACGTTTGGTTGTTTAGAAATGTAACCCTCAACATTAATATCATTGCTTAATTTTTCGGGCTCGCTCCAAACTCCATTTAAGTTTTTAGTACTCTTATAAATACCATATATGTATTTACCATTTTCTTTTTTTCTTCTTGTAAAAAAGATGGTATTTCCATTTGGTGTAAAGCAGGCTGTACCTTGGTCTCCACTTTCAAAAGTTGGTAAATTTAAACGTAAGGTTTCATTTTCGTTACTTATATAAATATTATTTAAATAAGGAGCGTTTTTAACCTTAGCTTCATTTGTATCTTTACTAGTTGATGTAAAATATAAAATTCCATTTTGCACAAATGGTGCATAAGAGCCACATTGGCTTTGATTTACATTGATAGCAGTTTTAGAAATTTTAAACAAATCTTTTTCTTTTCCTGCTTTTTGTGCTATCAAAAATTTTAAATTAGCTAGTTCAGCTTTTGCTTGTTGGCTATACTCATCGTCTGTTGTATGAGTACTCAAAAAACTTGTAAAAGTTGCTTCGGCATCATTGTATTTTGCATTTGCTCTTTGGCAAACGCCCAAATTGTATTCACTCAGTGGATAATTAGCTTTATCGCTAGCTGCTACTTGGCTATACCAATTTTCTGCATTTTTATAATCATTTACACTTTTATAGCCCTCTGCTATTCTATGCATAATTTCAGAGATACTTACACCTTTGGCAGGTTTGGCAACTGTTGTAGTTTTTTTCTTAATGTCAGATTGCTTTACAGCATAAGGATTATATAAAGTAGTAGTGTCTTTTGATTTTTTATTATTTAGATATTTTTCGTAATAAATAGCGGCAGAATAATAATCGCCTTGGGCATAAAATCTATCAGCGTTTCTTTTAAAGTCTGTTACAAACTGAGCTGACGCAGTTTGCTGCATTAGTAAAAATATTACAATATATAAAATCTTAAATTTATTCATTTTATTGGGTATATGCAGTATTAAAAAAGTAGTTTTGGAAGTTTATAAACGCGGACAAATAAAATTTTGTGTGTCGTAATTTTTCTTTTTTCTTCCTGTAAACGATACAGAAAGTTCAAAGCTATTTACACCATTTACAGCCCTGCCCAAGTCACTAATATTAGCATCATAACTAAATCCTACTACAAAATCTTTGTGGTTAAAACCAATAAAAGGAACAAAGGCATCATTTATACGATAGTTAGCCCCACATAAAAAATCAAAAACATCACTTCCTCTTATTTGTGCATAAGCACCAAACATAGTTTCTCTTGCCTGCCCTTGCATTAGATATAAAAAATTTGGGGTAAGGCTAACTGTTTCACTAACTCTTAATTTCAAGCCACCATGAAAAGTGTATCTGCTAGGCATTTTTTGTTTAACAGGACCATCTGTAAATGGATCTAAAGGTTGAGTTAAGTGTGCAACAGAAAATCCTAGAAAAACATTTGCTTTTTTGTTTGGTGTACCATCAAAATATAAAGCACCGGCACCCATATCAAATACAGTACTTTGAGGTGTTTGAATGAAATCGCCTGTAGGATTTGCAACTGAAAAGCCACTTACAGGATTCCATTGGTCGCCAAATGTAAATTTACTTCTGTCAAACCTTCTATTGATAACCCCTGCGTTAATACCCACACTAATTCTATGAGTTCCATCTTTCCCAAATTTAATTCCTGTGTAAGCAGCACTTGCATATGGCGTTAAATATTTGTAACCACCATTTGCAGCAGTTTGCTGAAAAAGTCCAACACCAAGATTAAAATCTTTTTGTGTTGCATACTCTGCTGCTACACCAATTGTACTAAACCCACCACTGAAATTTTGCCATTGACTTCGATAAACTCCAGCAACTCTATAATCACCATCCATAACTCCTGTTAGAGCAGGATTTAACCATTGTGGGTATACATAATACTGTGAAAAATGAGGATCAACTTGTGCATTTGAATGCTTAACGCTAAAAAAACAGCACAATAACAATAATAAATAGTTAGTTTTTTTCATCTCGGTAAATGTAAGTTTCCGAATTTAAATTTCAAAAAAAATGTTAAAATCATGCAAATACATTAAAAATAATTGACAAAAAACAAGGCTGTTCATAATGGCGTAAACCTATTTTTGCTAAAAATGTGATTATGTACAAATACCTGTTACTACTTTTAATTGTACCCCAAATTTTATTGTCGCAAAGTAAACGAAAGCTTAAAAAAATTAAGGCTTTACAGCTAATTGAAAAAGCTAAACAAAATGATTCTATTGTAAAAAACTTACAAACACATGTTACTTTTTTGGCAGATGATAAATTATTGGGTAGAAGAACTGGAACCGAAGGCGAAAAATTAGCTATGGAATATTTAGTAAAGCAATACGAATCTATTGGATTACTAAAAACTAGTAACAGTTACACTCAATCTTTTGAAGTTAACGATGGCAAAAATTATAGAAACGCTAATACCTATTTAAAAATTGATGATATAAACATTGACCAAAAAAACTTTTTTCCATTACATTTTAGTGCCAATAAAAGCATAAAAAATTTGGTTTCAGTTTCCTTAAGAGAAAGTAATTCTATTTGGATAATTGATATAAAAGAAGCCGCTGAAGAAAACAAAACAAATCCTCATTTTGATGTATTAAATTATCTCCTAAACCAATCAACAAAATACGAAAAAAATGGAGCTAATGGCATCATTTTCATCAACTCCTCATCGAATCAAATAGAAATTCCTTTCGATAAAAAAACTAATATAAAATCATTAAATATCCCAGTTATATATCTTGAAAAAAATGTAGCATTAAATTTTGTAAAAGATGTAACAGCTAGTTTTAAAATTGAATTTAGCGTTGAATTGTTTGATGAAAAAAGGATAGCAAAAAATATAATTGGATTTATAGATAATAATGCTACAAACACAATTATACTTGGAGCTCATTATGATCATCTTGGATTTGGTGAAGATAAAAATGCTTTAGATACAGCATTTGAAATTCACAATGGAGCTGATGATAATGCAAGTGGAAGTGCTGCTTTAATTGAACTTGCTAGATTAATTAAAAACAAGCAAAATAAAAACTACAACTATTTATTTATACATTTTAGTGGTGAAGAGCTAGGTTTACTTGGTAGCAAATTTTGGTTAGATAATCCAACTATTAAGATACATCCTAACTGTATGATTAATATGGATATGATAGGTAGATACGATACAACACACAAACTTACCATAGGTGGTTATGGAACTTCACCAACTTGGAGCACTATTTTACCCAATATTACAACTAGTTTAATCACTAAATTTGATAGTACAGGAGGAGGACCAAGTGACCATGCAAGCTTTTATAGAAAAGATATTCCTGTTTTGTTTTTTTTCACAGGGAGTCACAGTGATTATCATAAAACTACCGACGATGCCTCAAAAATAAATTATACAGATGAAGCCCTAATTGTTCAATATATTCTTGAAGTTATAGATTCTTTAAACACTAAACCAAAACTAAGTTTTTTAAAAACGGCCGAACCAAAAATGGGAAAAAGCAATAAATTTAGTGTGAGCCTTGGTGTAATTCCTGATTATGGCTTTAATGGAACTGGCGTTAGAATTGATGGAGTAAGTCCAAATAAATTAGCTGAAAAAATTGGACTACAAGCAGGTGACATATTACTACAACTTGGCGAACATACATTTACAGATGTGATGAGTTATATGACTAGTTTAAGCAAATTTAAAAAAGGTGATGCCACTACTCTTAAAGTAAAACGAGGTAATAATGAATTAAGTTTTGATATTATTTTCTAAATTTTTTTCATGAAACTTAAACTAAACATTGACGAACTTAACGAAGATTTTTTTGATGATACTAGGCTATTGGGCATAATTGCCCCACTTAAAAACTATCATTTTTGTTGGCATTTAAACAATAGTTTAGGAGTAAAATTTACCTTGAATAATGACTTAGAAATTCACTTAAGAAAAAAACGAAGAGACTACTTTTTTAATATCTACCAATGGCAAGAACCTGAAAGTTTTTTGGTACATTACTTATATCATAATCACCACGATGGTGAATATTTATTGCCCGAATTTAAACACATTGATTTTTTGTGGCTCATGAAAGGTGATTTAGTTGAAAACGAAAAATGCCAATGGATAAAAAATGCCATAAAAAATATCCCTAGTGTACAATTGGTTGTTGAACTTACTAATGAGCAAATAAAGAATAAAGGAAATATGGTATTTTAATTACCAACAACTAAAAAAAAATAACTATAAAATTAACCTAAATTATTTTTTAACTTATCTGATTTATAAGTCATTATTTAAATGAAAATTTGGCTA
>JBMLOR010000044.1:0-14402 GCA_049242865.1 Chitinophagaceae bacterium
CCACCCCAAAAAAAACGATTTTCAGCCTTATCGTTTGATTCTTCGTTATTAGTTTTTTCTTGAGTGTCATCTACTCTTCTAGTTGTGGTGTTTGGGCGACGTTGAGCAATAGCATGATTTAATGCTAGCAATCCAATTAAGATGAATGTAATTTTTTTCATATTTATTTTTAAACTTCTTTTAATATAGCGATGAAACTACGATTAATTTAAATCAAAAATCTTTCCTGCATTTAAAATATTATTTGGATCGAATGCTTTTTTTATGCTTTGCATTAATCGTAAATTAGCTTGTTTAAATACAATGTCCATGTATGGTTTTTGAATGAGCCCTACACCATGTTCACCACTAACAGTACCACCTAAACTTTTTACTAAAGTAAATAAAGCTCGGAGTGCTTCTGTCATTTCAGCATTTCCATGACTGTTTTTTATGGTTGGATGATTAATTCTAATATGTAAGTTGCCATCACCTGCATGGCCATAACAAACAGCTTTAAAACCAAACTGTTCGCCCAAAGCTTTTACACCTTTAATTAATTTTGGCAATTCAGCCCTTGGTACAACAGTATCTTCTTCGATAGTGTAGCCTACGCTTTTTACAGCTTCTGCTACTCTACGACGCAATTTCCACAATTCATTTTTTTGATTGGCATCGTCGGCAAAGAAAATTTCTCCAGCCTCATATTGTACCAACAGTTCACTAATTTGTTCCATTTCTTGCATCAACACATCCATATTATTACCATCAACTTCAATAATTAAATGTGCTGCAATATCATCTGTTACAGGAACTGCATGGCTATCTACCATTTTACTCACAATTTTTAATGCATCAATTTCGGCTAATTCTAAACCACTTGGCGTAAAACCAGCTCTAAAAATTGCACTAACTGCTTCGCTAGCTTTTTCTAAACTTGCAAAAGGGGCAAGCATTAATAAATCGTATTTTGGTAAAGGCAAGAGCTTTAAAACAATTTTTGTTACAATACCCAAAGTACCTTCACTGCCTACCATTAATTGAGTAAGATTATAGCCCGTACTATTTTTAAGCACATTGGCCCCTGTCCAAATTATTTCACCAGAAGGCAATACTACTTCAAGATTTAAAACATAATCTTTAACCACGCCATATTTTACGGCTTTAGGGCCTCCACTATTTTCAGCAATATTTCCTCCTATAAAACAAGAACCTCTACTGCTAGGATCTGGCGGATAAAATAAACCTTTTTCTTTTACAGCGTTCATTAAAACTTCTGTAATTACGCCAGGTTCTGTTGTTACTTGTAAGTTACGTTCATCTATTTCAAGAATAGTGTTCATTCGTTCTGTACTCAATAACACACCACCAATATGTGGCAAAGCACCACCACTTAAACCAGTACCAGCACCACGTGGTGTAACAGGTAAAAGTTCGTTGTTGCAAAGTTGCATAATGGCCGAAATTTCGTTAGTTGTTCTTGGTTTTACAACAACCTCGGGCAAAAAACTTAACTTTTCTGTTTCGTCTCTGCTATAAAAATCTAAGGTTTCAGCATCTACATACACAAAATCAAAACCAACAATTTCTTGCAGTTTGGCGATGTGTGATGGATTAATTTTATTCATTTTTTATAAGTAGTTGTTTTGGGAAATTATTTACAAATTATAGTTTTTTCTTGTACACTGTAACCACAAAAAACACCTAATGCACCATTACTAATATTACCCAAAACCTTATTAGGTGCAGCAAAAGGATTACCAATTGAGTTATAGGAAAATTCTAGTGTGTTCCAAAATTGATAGCTTTGTTGGTCTATATTACAAAGCTTTATAGTAACGGTATCTCCACGTCTAAAATCAATTGTTTTAGATGGATCTTTTTCTGGTTCTGCATTTCTATCTTTACCTACAAGAATATCAAATTCAAAAGTTGTACCATCAACTACTTCGTCGTTAAAAGCACTATTACGAGGTACTAAAAAAGGTGTATTGTTAATTTTTGTAAAATATCTAATGTTATCACCCAATCCAATTGGGTCTGTAAATTTGCCTCTTATTGTTACACGATTTGAGTCGCCATCTACAGGAGTTTTTTTCCACCAAATACTATCCATTCTTCTTCTGTGCTTAGGTAATAAAGTTGTTGCAGTATATACTTCACCACCAGTTTCAATTCTTAAATTATAACGTGTATTTGTATCGCCCACAAAAGAGGTTGAAGGACTAGCAGGGTCGTTACTATAATAGTTTAAAAAAAATCCAGCTCCTAAAGGAATTTTAAACTCTTTTAATTGATGGGTTTTATTACCGTTGCTAATAGTAATTTTTGCATTAGTTACAAAGCTACTTGCAGCTAATTGTGGATTAATGGTATTAAAAACATTTAAAGTATTGGTTAATACTACAATTGGTGCTTGACCCTCCTCAATTTGAGCATCCACCACCAATTTTGGGGGTTGATTTTCGATATTAAAACTAATATCTTTTTCACAACTTACAAAAGTTGCTGAAAACAATAAAAGAATGAACCAGTTACGCATTGGGCAAAGATATTTTGAAGCGAGGTATAACACAATTTTATTTATATAAACAAAAAAAGCAGTTGTTTAGTTGAACAACTGCTTTTAGAATAAATGTTAAAAAAATTAATTAATGAGTTGTTTACGTTGAGTTGTGTAAAGAATAATCATTACTAAAGCAAAAACAATTCCACCAATTGCCGAACCACCTTCAAATGCAATTTTTCCTAATAAAAATGCACCTATAATTAATGGTAACAATCTACCTGCTACATAAACAAAAAATCCTTCTTTTTTAAGTTTTCTCATCATAATGGCACCAACTATACAAAGTACACATGCTACAACACCTGTTGCTATTAAAAGTGTCATATTTTTTTCCATTAAAGCAAATGCAGCTTTTGCCTTTTCTATATCTGCCAACTGACTGTCAGAAAGCGTTGCACCCTCCATTCCTTTTTCCATGAAACCCATGAAGAACTTAGAAATAAAAGGTGTTGCTATGGATAATAATATCCCTACACCACTACCAATAAAAGTTAAAATAGTTAGCACATTAAGCATACCTGTTGCTTTGGTAGGCTTTTGGTCAAAAAAATTTTGCTCGTCCATAATAATTGTTTTTTGTTTGAAGTTTAAAAAATTGTTCAGTCAAATATTGACATTTATTGGTATTAAAAAAAAATATTTTATTACAACTAGCGTTAAAAAATTAATTTGCAGCACAAAAAATAGTTTCCATGCAAAAAATTTTAATAATTGATGATGAACGTGCCATAAGAAATGTTTTAAAAGATATTTTGCAAGCAGAAGGCTACCAAACAGACGAAGCTGTAGATGGAGAAGATGGCTTAAAGCAATTTTTAGCAACTAATTACGCCCTAGTAATTTGCGATATTAAAATGCCTAAACTCGATGGAATTGAATTTTTACAAAAAGCTCAAGACGAAAAGCCCGAAGTTCCTATCATCATTATTAGTGGTCATGGAAATATTGAAACAGCCGTTGACGCAGTAAAAAAAGGTGCTTTTGACTTTGTAGCAAAACCGCCCGATTTAAATAGATTTTTAATTACCATTAGAAACGCTTTAGATAAAAATATATTAGTAAAAGAAACCAAGGCTTTAAAGCGAAAAGTAAATAAAGTTCAAGAAATTGTTGGCAACAGTACTGCCATACAAAAAATAAAAGATACAATTAGTAAAGTTGCACCAACCGATGCTCGTGTATTAATAACTGGTGAAAATGGAAGTGGTAAAGAGCTTGTAGCCAAATGGTTGCACGAACAAAGTTTAAGAAACAACCAACCTTTTATAGAAGTAAATTGTGCTGCTATTCCAACAGAACTTATTGAAAGTGAATTATTTGGTCACGAAAAAGGTAGTTTTACAAGTGCCATAAAACAACGAATAGGAAAATTTGAACAAGCAAACGGCGGAACTCTTTTTTTAGATGAAATAGGCGACATGAACGCTGCTGCACAAGCAAAAGTATTACGTGCATTACAAGAAGGAAAAATTACAAGAGTAGGGGGTGAAAAAGAAATTGCAGTTGACGTAAGAGTTCTTGCAGCTACAAACAAAAATTTGCTCGAAGAAGTTAATAGCAAAAATTTTAGACTAGATTTATACCACAGGCTGAGTGTAATTTTAATTCATGTGCCAAGCCTTAATGAACGAAAAGAAGACATTCCATTACTTGTTGATAAATTTTTAAAAGACATTGCTAACGATTACGGGCAAGCTCCTAAGCAAATAGATGAAGCTGCCATTAAAACCCTACAACAATACCATTTTACTGGTAATATCAGAGAGTTGAGAAATGTAGTTGAAAGACTAATTATTCTTAGTGGCAAAACCATCACTGCAAAAGATGTTGAAACTTTTGTACACTTTTAATTAATAAATTTTTAGTTCAATTTTATAATCTAAAAAGCAATAACTCATTAAAATTTTGTAGAGACGATATTTGCAAGTCTGCCAAACTCCACCTTGCATCTTTAGCTTGGTGTGCAGCTGGCACTACAATACATTTCATTTTTGCTGCTTTAGCTGCAATCATACCATTAATACTATCTTCAAAACAAATGCAATCACTTGCACTACTGCCTAGTTTATTGGCACATTGTAAATAAACCTCAGGGTTAGGCTTACCAAAATTACATTCTTGTGCACTTGCTACTGCATCTAACAAATGTTTAATACCTGCAATTTCAAGTACAGCATCAATTATTTTATAATCACTCGAAGTAGCTAAACCTATTTTAAAGTTTCTTGTTTTAAAAAAATTAAATATATACTCAACACCTTTAAATATAGGTTGATGTTTTTTTATCAGCTCAACTACATCATCTGTAATTAATGTTTCAGCTTTTGAAATTTCAGTAGCAGGAATATTAAAATGAGTAAACCAATGTGCCAAAAATTCACTTGTTCTTAAACCGGTTGTATTTTCATATTCTTCATTTGTTATACTTACATGGTATAATTTAAATACATTATTTGCAGCGATTTTCCATAACGGTTCACTATCAATTATAATACCATCCATATCGAAAATCACAGTATTAATTGGCATAAATTTTTAATTAAAACAGCAAATTTATTAGTATAAGTTGCACAAAAAACGAATAAGTTGATGCAAATTATATATCTTGCAACTCCTTTGCCAAAAACAAAACAACGAATGCCCGTATTTGAACAACTTAAAAATATTAAATTAGTACGAAGTTTAGTGTATGGTGTGGTAGGTGCATTTACCTATCCAGGATTGGTATTATTTAATAAATTAAAGATTGAAGGAACCGAAAACTTAAAAAATTTACCTCGACACAATGTACTTTTTGTAAGTAACCATCAAACCTATTTTGCCGATGTAATTACGTTTATTCATATTTTTTGTGCCGTAAAATGGCGTAAAGAAAATAAACTAGGCATTCCATATTACCTACTAAACCCTTTTACCAATTTATATTTTGTTGCTGCCGAAGAAACTATGAATGGCAATTGGATAAGTAAATTATTTAAACTAGCAGGTGCTTTAACGGTAAAAAGAACTTGGCGAGCCGAAGGCAAAGAAGTTCAAAGAGGATTAGACCCTAGCGATACCAGAAAAATTCACAGAGCACTTGAAAAAAATTGGGTAATTACTTTTCCACAAGGCACTACAAAACCTTTTGCACCCGGAAGAAAAGGAACTGCACATATTATTAAAACTACACAACCTGTTGTAATACCAGTTGTAATTAATGGTTTTTGGAGAGCATTTAACAAAAAGGGATTAAAATTTAAAAAAAGAGGTTCTGTACTTTCTGTACGATTTAAAGAACCTATGGTAATTGATTACACACAACCAGTTGAGCAAATTTTAGATCAAGTTATGGATGCCATTGAGCAAAGTAAACAATATATGCTCAAGGGAAAACACCATTTAATGACTGCGTTGGACAAGTAAAAACTAGTGCTTCCACACATTTAATTTTTATTTAATATTTCAAACGATTGAAAAAAATATTTTTTTGTTTACGATTTTAGATTTAACATTGTATTCTAAATTTATAAACACATGAAAAGAATTTTCATTGCTATTGCTGTAATAGCATTAACAACTACAGCCAATGCTCAAAAAGCTTATGAAAAAGGAACAAATTCGATTAAAGCTTGGGTTGGATTTTCTCCAACATTAACAGCTGGTGGTTCAGGATTTGGTTTTAGTACTAACAATTCAACCCCACTAGCTCTTTCCTATGAATTAGGTGTAAGTGACAGATTAAGTGTTGGTGCTTATGTAGGCACGGCATCTTCTAGTTTTGTTGATCAAGATGGTGATGGCTTTAAAAATACTTATTTAGTATTTGGAGCTAGAGGTTCTTATCATTTTGCAACTTCTGACAAATTTGACCCTTATGTAGGCTTAATGATAGCTTACAACAATGTTAAAGTTTCAACTTTAGGAAGTGGTGCTGGAATGTTTGGAACAGCAGCTGTTAGTGGGATTTTACCAGGGGGTTACTTAGGTGCTAACTACTATTTTACTGATAACATTGGATTAAACGCTGAAGTTGGATATGGAGTATCCCTAGTAAGTTTAGGTGTTTCATTTAAGTTTTAATTAATAATTCCGATAAATAAGCAACTATACTTTTTTACTCAACCAAAAGTATTTAATATTGCTTCGGTTTTTTAAGGGTTTAGGGTTGATAAAGGAAGTCTCAACAAAATTGAGGCTTCTTTTTTTTGTAAATAAATTATTTACTTATTTAGCTAGTAGTATAACTTACTTTTGCCACACAATATATATTCATGTTACACTCCATAGAAGCTGCAATTAATGACATAAAAATTGGCAAAATGCTGATTGTTGTTGACGATGAAGATAGAGAAAACGAAGGTGATTTTGTAATGGCTGCTGAGTTTGCAACACCAGAAGCAATAAACTTTATGGCCAAAGAAGCTAGAGGTTTGGTTTGTGTTTCACTTACAGAGGAAAGATGCGATGAATTACAACTTACTCCGATGGTGCAAAGTAACAACTCGTTGCACGAAACTGCATTTACCATAAGTGTCGATTTATTGGGCAATGGTGTTACAACAGGCATTTCAGCACACGATAGAAGTGCTACCATTTTAGCTTTAGTTAATGATAAAACTACACCAGAAATGCTAGCTAAACCTGGCCATATTTTTCCTTTAAGAAGCAAAAAAGGTGGTGTTTTAAGACGAACAGGACACACAGAAGCTACAACAGATTTAGCTAGATTGGCAGGCTTAAAACCAGCTGGTGTTTTAGTAGAAATTATGAACGAAGATGGAAGTATGGCAAGGCTTCCACAGCTTTTAGACATTAGCAAAAAACACGATATAAAAATTATTTCTATAAAAGATTTAATTGAATATCGCTTAAAACAAGACGCTTTAGTAGAAGAAATTACAAGAGTACAAATGCCTACGCAATATGGCAACTTCACTATGGTAGCATTTAAAGAAAAACTTAATGGTGGAGAACATTTTGCCTTAATTAAAGGCACTTGGGATAAAAATGAACCTGTACTTACACGTGTGCATAGTAGTTGTGTAACTGGAGATATTTTAGCAAGTTTTAGATGCGATTGTGGCGAACAATTGCATAAAGCTATGGAAATGGTAGAAGCCAATGGTAAAGGAGTAATATTGTACATGAACCAAGAAGGAAGAGGAATTGGATTAATGAATAAACTCAAAGCTTACAAATTACAAGAAGAAGGATTTGATACAGTGGAAGCTAATTTAAAATTAGGTTTTGGTATGGATGATAGAGATTATGGTATTGGAGCACAAATGCTTCGTCATTTAGGCGTTACCAAATTACAATTAATGAGCAATAACCCACGCAAACGTGCTGCACTGCTTGGTTATGGATTAGAAATTGTAGAAGTTGTGCCTATTGAAATTACACCTAACCAATTCAATGAAAAATACTTACAAACAAAAAGGGATAAACTTGGACATGATATTTTAAAATAATTTTTCTTTTGGCCATAATTAAACCCATATTATCCATACAAAGTGATGAAGAATTGCTTTTATCATATCAGCAAAATTTGAATGAAAATGCATTGGCAACTTTATACTTAAGATATGCAGATTTATTGTATGGTGTTTGCTTAAAATACTTACAAAATGCCGAAAGCAGCCAAGATGCAGTAATGAATATTTATACTGAAATTGTAGAAAAATTAAAACATCATCAAGTAGAAAACTTTAAAGGGTGGGTTTATGTAGTTGCTAAAAATCATTGCTTAATGCAACTACGAAAATCAAAAAAAACTGTAACTGTTGAGTTTCAACCTCAACTTATGCAAAACGAAGACTTTACGCATCTTGATGACGTTTTAAGTAAAGAAAATGATTTTTTAGTTTTAGAAAAATGTATGGAAACCCTCCAACAAAATCAGCAAAAAGCCATCAACTTATTTTATTTACAAAATAAATGTTATAACGATATTGCAATTGAGTTGGATATGGAATGGAATAAGGTGAGAAGTTTAATCCAAAATGGTAGAAGAAATTTAAAAATATGTATGGAAAATAATGGCATTCAGTAACCCACATATTATGTATACAGCAGTTGATATTGAAAACTATTTGAGTGGTAAATTAACTGCTCAAGAAATGCATGCTATTGAAAAACAAGCATTACAAGATCCTTTTTTAGCCGATGCAATTGAAGGTTACTCCAATACTAATCCAAAAAATACTGCTAAGCATCTTCAACAAATTCACCAAACAATTAACAAAAAACAAGGTGAAAAATTTGATAAAACTGTTATAACTTCTATTTCTAAAAATAATAAAAAAATATGGTTAAGTGCAGCAGCATGCATTGCAGTTGGTATAGTGTGCTTATCAATTTTTTATGGAAACAATGATTCTAATAAAAATAAAGATATTGCTTCGTTAAATGTAAATAACACCAAAGACACTCAACCTAAAAATATAGTAGAAATTATTGAAAATAGTGCTGAAGAGGTAAAAGCAACTCCTCCAATAACTTCAAACCAACCCAATCTTCCAACAAAAAATGATGATGTACAAAATATTACTTCATCAATTTCAACCAATAGTAATCAACTTAATACATCTAATAACAATAAAGATGTAAAGCAGCTTTCGTTAGATGCTGAACAAGAAAAAGACATCTCTGCAAACACTACAAAAGCTGCAGAATTAGCTGTTCCGAATCAAAACAACTCTAACATCAATAAACCACCATACAATACTACTGAACAAAAAGAAGCTAATGCTAACGACCAAGTTGCAAACAAATCAACAACCAATACAGCAATTAAACCTCAAAATATTACAGGAAAAGTTGTTAATCAATCTAACGAACCTGTTCCTTTTGCGACCATTCAATTAAATAATACCAAACAATTTGCAACCACAAATGCAGAAGGTGTTTTTAATTTTCGATCAAAAAATCTTTCAGATTCCAACTTATTCTTAAATGTAAATGCTATTGGCTACCAAAATCAACAAGCAAATGTTTCTAGCAACAATAACAACATCATTAAACTAAATAATGACGACCATCAGTTAAACGAAGTAGTGGTAACCAACTTGGCAAAAAATTCTGTTAAAAAATCATTTTCAAACAATGCTGTTAAAAGCATTCAGTTAGATTCAACTTTAATTCCACAAGGTGGTTGGGAAGCTTACGAAAAATATTTAGCAAAAAACAATGCTTATAGTACATTAATTTTTGATAGCACTAATAATGAATTTTCAGTTACCAAACAACTAAACCCTTCACAAGAAGTTGTATTAAGTTTTGTAGTTGATGATGATGGAGCACCAATTAATATAAAAATTGAAAAATCTCAAAGTAAAGAAGCAGGTAACAAGGCCGTTGAAATACTTAAAAATGGGCCAAAATGGAGGTCAACCAACGCCAAAAAGAAAAGTAAAGTAACACTCGTTATAAAGTAATTTACCCAACAAATTCAGTTTAAGCAAGTTAAATTTTCGTTACCATTTTTTAAACAATCCATTATATTTGCCCTACTTCAACAAAAAATGGTATATAATGAACGAACTAATTTTAATACTTGCAGCCTATGCTTTAGGTAGTATTCCAACTGCGGTATTAATTAGCAAAAAGTTTTTTGCTATTGATATTAGAGACTATGGCAGTGGTAATGCAGGAGCAACCAATACATTTAGAGTTTTGGGTAAAAAATGGGGAAGCATTGTAATGTTTTGCGATATTTTAAAAGGCTTTTTAGCAACTTCTTTATACATATTTGTTCCTCACTATTTTACCAACGAACTTCACCGAACTAACTTTATGTTAGGTTTAGGTTTGGCTGCAGTTATAGGTCATATTTTTCCTATTTGGGCCGATTTTAAAGGAGGCAAAGGTGTTGCAACTTTGTTGGGAATGGCATTAGCAATTCAACCCGTAGTAGCAGCAATTTGTATTGGAGTTTTTTTAATTGTACTTTACCTTACTAGGTTTGTAAGTTTAAGTAGCATTTTTGCAGGGGTAAGTTTTATGGTTTTAATACTTTTTATTTACAACGAGCAAGAGCCATTGTACCGAATTTTTGCAGTAATTGTAGCAATAATGGTTGTACTTACACACCAAAAAAATATTGGTAGAATTTTAAGTGGAACAGAAAGCAAAGCTGCCATTTTTAAGAAAAGAGATTTAAGAAAAAGAAGAAATTAACTTTTTTTGAATCATTGAAACATCAGCATAATATAGTTGGCTCAACTTATGTTTCCTGCTTTTCGTTGCAAGTCCTCGCTTCACTATCGTTCGCTGTGGGCTTTCCACTACAATCAGGGTTATCTTCAACCAAGTAATTCTATTTAGCAAATTCAAAACTGCTTATTGCTTTATAAACTTTTGAGCATCAATTTTATTATTGTAAATAAACTGTACAGTGTATAACCCAACAGCTAATTGTTGTAAAGGCAATTTATAATGTAGTTGAGGATTATTTACAGATTGGTTATAAACTGTTTTACCTACACTGTTCACAATTCTTATACTTTTAAGAGAATTTGGCAACTGCAAAAAATCTATAAACAATGAGTTTGAAGCAGGAATTGGATAAACAACAAATCCATTTTTTTTGAGTTGCTGTGGCAGCGTTTTAGTGTAAATTTTTATATCGTCGAGGTAAAGATTATTACCAAAATTTTGAGTATTTCTAAATCTAAATCTCACTTTATCGTTCACATTAAATAAACCTGAAATATTTAACGAATCTCGTTTCCAATCTAAAAAACTTGGCATAAAATAAGTAGCCAAACCTACTGTTTGATTAATCGTTTGCAAGTTGTTGGCCCATTTCTTAATTAATGTTTGCCATGTAAGGCCACAATCTTTTGTAAAACTTATTTCTAACGTATCAAATGCTGCTGTTGAAGTTGGATGGTTTTTAGTTGCATGTGCATAGCTGTACAATAAAAATGCACTGTCTACATCGTTTTTTATATCAATTATTGGGCTTAGTAAATCATCTTTTCTGCTATCTGTATAGTTATAAAAATAATTATTTATAAGAGCTGATTTTAAACCACGGCTTGCTGTTAATGAGGTTGTAGCCCAAGTTAAACTATCTAAAGGTTGTTGGCTTACTGACCAACCATTTGATTCAATGGAATTATTTTCGAAATTTTGCTCAATGGGAAATTGTGCAGTTGGGCTTTCAATTATAAAATCAGCCAACAAAGTATCATTACTTAAAAAATCATCTATTTTATTATTCGGTAATGATGTTATAATTTTTAATTGATGCTTACCTATACTTAAATTGTTCAAAGCATTTAGAGCAATAAATGCTATGCCGTTTTTTGCAATTTGCCCATTGAAATTTGTTACTACAGGATTTGCACCATCAACCAATGCTGTTATTTTAAAATTTGTAATTGCACTATTGCCTTTATTGGCAATTTTTACTTGTGGCACAATATTATTGTTACAAGGTTGTGAAAAAGGTTGTTCAATGCTAATAGGACTAATATCTGTATTATACTTTACATCAAGTTTTATATTATCAATGTACAAGTTATTACCTTTTCCATTAACTGCTTTAAACGAAAGTTGCAGGGTTGGTGCATTTTTATATGGCGTTAAATCAAAAGTATTTAATTGCCATTTATCTTGACCAAAGGGTCTAAAAAAGCTGTCAGTTTCGCTTGCAATAGTTGCTAATTGCTTACCACCTTTTTTAAACAATGTATTCCAACTTAAACCACAGTTGGTACTCACCAAAACTTCTAAGCTGTCGCTTGAATTTAAACCTGTTAATCTGTTTTTATAAGCATGATAAAACGAAAAACTAATACTATCAACATTTTTAATTTTATATATTGGACTACGAAGCCAATCTACCCTTCCTTCAAAAAAATTATCCTTATAGTTATACATGGCTATACTATACTCATCATTAAAACCAGTATAGTTGGTATCTGCAGCAGAATGCACCCATGAAAAATCATTATCAGGGTCAATAGCTCTCCATTCCTGAGTTGGGAAAAATGGGGGAAAATCAAAGTTTTGTATTAACTCGCCACTACTTACAATACTAGTTGTTAAAATAGTTTCGTAAGATTTACCCAAAGAATATTCATTGGTAGCATTGTAGCTAAATATTTTAAAATAATGCAACATAGAATTATCATGCTGCATTAAAAAATTATTTCCATTTCCTTTATACACAACCACTGCATCATTTACTTTATCGCCCAAATTATAATTCATTCCATTTACAAGCAGGGGTAAACTATTGGTATTACTGTATAATACAATTACATTATTATTATTTGAGTTTTTTGTCCAAGATAAATTTATATTATCACAATTCGAATTTCCAATAAAACTCACTACAGGTGCAACCATATTGTTATTAAACAACTGTTCGGCCTTTTTAAGAGCTTTATAGGCATTTACTCTGCCAGTACCCAATAGCCCAACAAAAGCTGGATTAATCGTATATATATCATCAGTAGTAGAAAGTAAAATTTCTCTAACATCACTTGCACTTGCTTTACCACTAAGCTTACTTGCTATTAAAGCTGCAACTCCAGCTACTTGAGGGCATGCCATACTAGTTCCATGTTCAAATCTATATTCATTATCAACTGATGTGCTTAATATTCTGGTAACGCCTCCAAAAGAATTTTCAAAAGCACCGCCAGGGGCTGTAATATCGACCCACGAACCAAAAGTAGAATAATCAGATTTTTCATCCCTGTTGTTACTAGCTGCCACACAAATAACCCTATCATAGGCACTTGGAAAAAGTTTAACTGGCCTACTAGTATTACCAGCTGCAAAAATTACTAAGCCACCTTGTAAAGCATTCCCTCCTCCATTTTGAATAAAATAATCAATAGCATCCATGATACTCAGCTCATATACATTAGGTTCAACATACGCCCAACTGTTACTAGCTATACAAGCACCATTATCAGCTGCAAACACAAAAGCTTCGGCATGGCCTCCACTAATTCCATTACCATACACCTGCATGCTCATTAATCTTATACCAGAATTTACGTTACCGTTTCCTCCTGCAATGCCACTAATGCCAATATTATTATTATTCACAGCAGCTATAATACCACCTGTGTGCGTGCCATGATGGCCTGGTATTATGTTAGCAGAATTATTGGTGAAGTTAAAATTTTTACCAACTGCAATATTTTGTGCCAAATCTGGATGGTTTAATTGAACTCCTTGATCGAGTAAAGCAACAATAACATTTGGTTTACCAGTTTCTATGTCCCAAGCATCTTTAATTTTAATATCTTTTCCAATTGTTCCGCCAGCTTGACCAGTATTTTCTAAATTCCATTGTTGACTAAATCGTACATCATTAGTTGAAAAATTTGTACCTAATATAGAAGTATTGCCTAGTAGTTCTTTTTTATAAACAGGTTCAACCACCTCAAATAAATTTGTACGTTTCAGTAATTCAACAACGTGAATGATTGGCAAGTTTGGATTGAATTTAACAGTGAACCATTTATCAAGTTGAAATTGATTGTGCTGAGTTTCATACTCTTTATTTTTTAATACATTTTCGAAGATGGACTTGCAAGAAGTAGTCTCAATGCGTAGCAAAATATTGTCAAGAGAAGTAATTCCAAAAGTTATATTTCCATTTGAAAAAGAGTAGTTATTTTTTTTATTTAGATTAGCTAAGAATTTAAAGCTGACTTGTCCAGGTTCATAGGCATTAGATGGAATTAATGACAGATTAATTGGAGGTAAATTCCTTTTATATTGAGCACTTGAATTTAAGTAAAGTAAAAAAATAAATGATATAAGGAATTTAATTTTCATAAAGACGCTTGTAAAAATAGGTTTAATAAAAATGCCTCACAAAAAGTGAGGCATTTTATTATTA
>JBMLOR010000045.1:0-3811 GCA_049242865.1 Chitinophagaceae bacterium
TTACATTATGTAAAAAACTGGGATTGTAAATTTGTAATTGCAATACCAGAGTTAAAAATATTTTAAGTGAACAAGATTCCTATAAACAAACCCTCCATTACACAATTAGAAATTGATTGTGTTACTGATGCCATAACAAATGGATGGGGAAGTAAATGTTACGACTATATTTTTAAGTTTGAAGATGCTTTTAAACAATATCAAAACAGCAAGTATGCTGTTGCAACCTCATCTTGCACAGCTGCTATACATTTAGGCTTATTGGCATTAGGAGTTACAAAAGATGATGAAGTAATAATCCCAGAAATTACGTGGATAGCTTCCGCCTCTCCTATTTTGTACATTGGGGCAAAGCCAGTAATTGTAGATGTTTTAGAAGACTCTTGGTGCATAGATCCTTCTAAAATTGAAGCTGCTATAACTCCTAAAACAAAAGCTATTTTAATTGCACACATTTATGGAAATGTGTGTGAAATGGACGAAATAATCGCTATTGCTAAAAAGTACGATTTGAAAATTATAGAAGATGCAGCGGAAGGTTTTGGAAGCGAATACAAAGGAAAAAAATGTGGTAGTATTGGGGATATTGGAGTATTCTCTTTTCATGGTACAAAAACAATAACTACTGGCGAAGGTGGAATGTTGGTTTGTAATAATGAAGATGTTTACAAAAAAGTAAGAGTACTAAACGATCATGGCAGAAATGCAGAAGACCCTGAAAACAAACCCTATTGGATGCGTAATTATGGTTATAAATACAAAATAAGTAATTTACAAGCAGCTCTTGGATATGCACAAACTTTAAGAGCAAAAGAGCTAGTGGAAACCAAAATAAAAATATTTAATTGGTACAAAGATTTATTGGCGAATAAAAATTTAATGCTAAATCCCAAAAGCGATTATGCTATTAATTCATATTGGATGCCCACAGTTTTATTGCCAAAAAACAAAAATTTAATAAGAGAAGATTTTTTTGAAATTTGCAAGCAAAATGGAATTGATAGCCGACCATTTTTTTACCCTTTATCTTCCTTGCCTATGTTTACAAAAGTAGAAAGCAATACAATTTCATATGATATTTATTATAGAGGTATAAATTTGCCAAGCTACAACGATATTACGTTTGAAGAAGTAAAATTTGTGTGTGAATTGTTAATTGATTTTATAAATAAAGAATAATGAATTTAATTTTAATTGGTGCTAACAACCCAGAAACACTAAGAATGATTTCTGCAATAAATAAACCCGAAAAAAAAATTAATGTAATCGGTTTTTTAGACAATGATGAATCTAAAGTTGATAGTAATTTTTGGGGATATACTGTGCTTGGTAAAACTTCTAATATAAAAACAGATTACCTAAAAAACTGCTTTTTTGTTAACTTAATTACAGGTAATATGGCTGCTCGATTTGAAGTTAGTAAAGAGATTGCAAAACAAGGTGGAAAGTTCGCAAACTTTATCCATCCCTCTGTTAATCTCGAAATGGTTGAGTTAGGAGTTGGCAATTATATCCAAGAAAGTGTTGTAGTTCAAGCTTGTGTAACAATTGGAAATAACTCTAGCATCCATATTGGTTCAATGGTAGGACATGAATGTAAAATTGGGAACTCCTCTTTTATTGCACATGGTTGTAACTTATCAGGTTTTACGAATATTGAAGATGGGGTTTTCCTAGGTGCTGGAGTAAGCACTGTGCCTAGAGTAACCATTGGTAAATGGAGTATCATAGGAACAGGTGCTGTGGTAACAAAAGATATACCACCATTTAGTGTTGCAGTTGGAAACCCTGCAAAAGTTATTAAACAGATAAATACATCATACTCTACAACAAGTGGAGATATTTTTTAAACATTAATTATGAATGAGTTAGAAAAATTTTACGAAGACAGTAAAAAAAATATCGAAAATCAAGGTAATAATAAAAACTTAAAAGAATTAGGACTAAAATTTTTGATAGATACAGCTGAAACAAAGTATACATATAACTTTAGTTGGATGGGCAGGCCCATAATAGCTTTTCCACAAGACATGATTGCTATGCAAGAATTAATTTGGGAAATTAAGCCCGATTTAATAATTGAAACTGGTGTTGCACATGGAGGTTCAATTGTGTATTATGCATCGTTGCTAGAGCTTATTGGTGGCGATGGTTTAGTTGTTGGAATAGATATTGATATTCGTAAACATAATAGAGATTTAATTGAAGAACATCCTATGATGAAAAGAATCAAACTAATTGAAGGTTCTAGTACAAGCCAAGAGACTTTTAAATTGGTTAAAGAAATTGCTGCAACCAAAAAAAACATTATGGTTTGCTTAGACTCAAACCATACACATGAACATGTTTTAGAAGAATTAAAATTATACGCTCCATTAACTTCAGTCAATAATTATTGTGTTGTTTTTGATACAGTTGTTGAGGATATGCCTAATAGCTGGGATTGGGGAAATAGACCTTGGGGAGTAGGGAATAACCCTAAAACGGCAGTTTTTGAGTTTCTAAATAATACCGATGATTTTGAAATAGACAAAAAAATAGATAACAAAATACTTATAAGTGTTGCCCCTGATGGATTTTTAAAAAGGGTAAAATAAAAATGGATAAGCATCCCTTAGTTTCAATAGTAATTACAAACTATAATAGAGGTACAACAATAGCTCGTGCCATTGAAAGTGCTTTAGCACAAGACTATCCCAATCTTGAAATAATAGTAAGCGATAATTGCAGCACAGATGATTCTCATACAACAATTTCAAATTATATACAAGATAAGAGAATAAAATATTATAGAAATGAAACCAATATTGGTATGCTTGGCAACTTTAAAATTAGCTTTGAAGAAAGGGCAAAAGGTGAATACATTACCATTGTAAATAGCGATGATGAACTCATAAATTCCAAATTTATTTCGCAATCAGTTGACTTAATAAATAAATACCCAAATATAGTTATCGTTAAAAGTAATAATATTACTAGCAGTAGTTTTGGTGAATTTGAAAATAAAAATGATAGCTATAAAGAGTTTTATACAGGTTTAGATTTTTTAAAACAAATTGATTTTACTGTTGATTTTGGATGGACAGGTATTCTTCTACATAAAAAAAGCATTGATATTTTAAATATTTTTGAAAACGAAGTTATAGCTGGTGATTATTTCACCAATTTTAAACTTTTAACTATTGGAAATATTTGTTTTAACAAACATGCTAGCTATAAATATTTTTTACATAAACAAAATGCTAGTAATAGTGCATTAGCATTAGAACAAATTCCTCAACTATTTAAGGAGTTAGAAGTTGTTTTTAATATGCTAATTAATAAATGCGACTCAGACAACTTTACTATTATAAAAAGTAAAATGATAACATTTTATTTTAATAGGATTTATCATTTTCATTACTTGCAAAGCCGCAAAACTTTTCCAAAAGCCAAGGAATTAATGATGCAATACAATAGCCAGGTTTTACAAAAACTAATACAGCAAAAACAAATAAAACAACTAAACTATTTGTTCTATTTCCCATGGCTAGGAAGGGTATTAACCAATATTAAAAAGAAAATATTTTAACTACCCACTATTTCACCTCTGCCAATAATAAACACTATTTACAATTTATGCCAATCAAGACTTGAGATGGCAATAGTATTCGTTATAAAAACTCCATAAGAGTGAAATGCTTATAGAATAACATAAAAATTAATAACACGACCCCTTTGGGGGGCGAACCACGAAAAAATAGAATATTATAAACTTATTATCCCTATGGGATTATCATAGAATGTTTTTAAAACAAATAATCAGGACTAA
>JBMLOR010000046.1:0-2133 GCA_049242865.1 Chitinophagaceae bacterium
TAACAGGAGCCAATAATTGTAGTTTTGATACAAGTGTTACGAGATTGTTTAGTAAAACGCCACAAATAGCACCATTTTCAATTACAGGTAGATGTGAAAATGCCGATACTTTTAGGGTTTCAGCACCATCCATTTTAAATGGAGCTACAGGCGTTGGTGTGTTTTCAAGCTTTAAAAATGCATTTTTAAATACTTCAACAGGATTATATAATCCTGCTTTAGCAGGAAGTGGCGTTGATACTGTGTATTATACTTTTACTACTGGTTCAGGTTGTTCGAGTACGGTAAAAACTCCATTTAGTTTAAGTGCAAAACCAATATCTACTATTACAATAATTCCAAATCTTTGTTTAGATTCTACCCTTACAGTTTCAAGCTCATCTTCAGTTTCGGGTAGTACCATAACAACTTGGAATTGGAATTTAGATAATGGATCAACTCCAGTTTTAAATAATGGAAATCCATTTACAGTAAATTACACTTCTTTAGGTGTTAAGAATTTAACATTAATTACAGAAAGTACTAATGGCTGTAAAAGTGATACTGCCAAAGCCACAGTAACTGTTCGTCCAATGCCTGTAAGTAACTTTACAGTTCCATTAAGTGTTTGTATGCCAAATGGAGTTGTAAACTTTACTAATACTAGTTCAGTTACACCATCAGGTAGTTTAACCTATGTTTGGGATTTTGGTGATGCAGCAGGTTCTTCTCCTTCAAATCCAAATAATTCAACCTTAGTAAATGGTAGCCATATTTATCCTAGTATAACTAATTATACAGTTAGTTTAACTGCAACTAGTTTATATGGATGTCAAAAAACTGAAACTAAATCTATAAATCCATTTGTGCTTAAGCCAAATGCTTATGCCAAAACATTGCAAGATACTTTATGTCAAGGCAATCCTAGTTTCTTTATAGATAGTAGTTGGAGTGTTGGAAGTTCAATTACTGGATGGAGATGGATAATGGGCGATGGTTCTCCTGTTCGTACAACTCAAAATCCAATACATACGTATACTAATCCAGGTAATTATAAAGTTTCGTTAATAGTTACCAATGCAGCAGGATGTGTTAGCGATACTTTCCCTAAAAATGTGTTGGTTTATTTACAACCAATTATAGATGCAGGTCCTAGTTTTGTAATTCAGCAAGGCGATGGAGTTCGTTTTAATCCAACAGCTAATGATAGTACAACTACAAGATTTTTATGGACGCCACCAATTTTCTTAAGCAAAGCTGATACTTTACGACCATACTATCAGTCTGCAGCAGGAAGCCCAAGTTCTACCACAACAAGTACAACTTATAGACTAACTGCAACAGGTTTAGGAAGGTGCACGGCTAGTGATACATTAACAGTAAAAGTTTTGGGTACACTTGTAATTCCAAATGCATTTTCGCCTAATAATGATGGTATAAATGATGTTTGGGATATTCCTAATCTTAGAGATTATCCAGGCTCAACTGTTCAAATATTTAATAGAAGTGGTCAATTAGTATTTACATCAAACGGATATAACAAACCTTGGGATGGAAAATATCTTGGAGCTCCTTTACCTATTGGTACTTATTATTATATAATAGATCCTAGAAATGGAATAAAAACATTATCAGGTAGTATTACTATCTTAAGATAAAAAACAAGTATTAACTTAATAAAAAGCTTAGATGCACATGCATCTAAGCTTTTTAAATTTTACCAATGTTTTAACTTAATATTTGCAGCAACAAAATACATTTGTTAAAATCTTAAATCAACATGGTACAGAAAACTTCTTCTGCATTTATTGCAGCATCTTGGATTGCACTTGGTGCGGGTATGGTTGGATATTTAGTGGGATTGTGGCGAGCTGATATGTTGCTCAACGAAAAAGGATACTACTTTACCGTATTAATGTTTGGATTGTTTTCAGCCGTATCCTTACAAAAAAGTGTAAGAGATAAAATGGAAGGTATACCAGTTACTGATATCTATTATGGATTAAGTTGGTTCAGTACTATTTTAGCAATTGTATTGTTAACTATTGGCTTATGGAATGCAACTTTGTTGCCAAGCGAAAAAGGATTTTATGCTTTTGCATTTTTATTGGCTTTATTTGGTGCAATTGCTGTTCAAAAAAATACTCGAGATAA
>JBMLOR010000047.1:0-16484 GCA_049242865.1 Chitinophagaceae bacterium
TTGCAACAATAAATGCAAGTGGAGTTGTAACTGGAGTAAGTGCAGGCACTGCAACTATCAGATACATTGTAACTAATGCAAATGGATGTACAGACTCAGTGAGTACAACAGTAACTGTAAATGCATTGCCAGTAGTATCAGCAATCACAGGTACACCAAGTGGTGGATTATGTGAAGGTTCTTCTGTTACTTTATCAAATACAACAATTGGAGGTGTGTGGAGTAGCAGCAATACTTCAATTGCAACAGTTAATGCAAGTGGTGTAGTAACTGCCGTAAGTGCAGGTACAACAATAATTAGTTATACTGTTACCAATGCAAATGGTTGTGTAACTACTGTAAATACAACAATCACCATTAATGCCTTACCAGTTGTAGCTGCAATTACAGGAACAGCTAATGTTTGTGTGGGAAGTACAACAGCATTCTCAAATACAACTGCAGGTGGTACTTGGAGTAGTAGTAATGCTACAGTTGCAACAGTTAATGCAAGTGGTGTAGTAACTGGAGTAAATGCTGGTACAGCAATTATTAGTTATACTGTTACCAATGCAAATGGTTGTGTAACTACTGTAACAAGAACTGTAACTGTAAATGCGTTGCCAATTGTAGCTGCAATAACAGGAAATACAATCGTGCCAGTAGGGCTAACTACCACATTAACAAGTGCAACAAGTGGCGGAGTTTGGACTAGCTCAAATACTAATGTTGCCACAATTGATGCTAATGGTGTTGTTACAGGTATAAGTACAGGTACAGTTACAATTAGCTATACTGTTACTAATGCTAGTGGATGCGTAACTACGGTAACATACGTAATTGCTGTTAATCCAAAAGTTAATGGATAAAATATTTAGCTAATAAAGTGTAGCATCATTCATGGTGCTACACTTTATTGGTTTAAAACAATGAAGAAAATTCGATTTAAGAATTAAATTATGTTGAAATGAATCCAAATGGTAGCCATATTCTAACTTTAATTTGTAATAAAAAGTTTTCAGTTAGACAAGTAAAAAATATGCAACACAAGCTTTTGCTTCTAAGTTTCATGTTTTTTTCTGTATTTATTAAAGCACAGCAACAGCTTCAACTTGGAAGTATTAGCACATCATCAACCATTAATGGATCAACAATTAGTTCACAATCAGCTAATCTTGTACTTAAAAGTAGCACAGGAAGTTTTAGTGCTTATAGCCCATCTATTCAAGTTAATATTTCTTTATCTAATCAGCAATACACTAGTTTACCTTCATCAATTATTTCTACCAATTCTGGAAGTAGTTTTGGGAGTACTGTAAATAATTATTCAAGCAGTGTTACAACTGTTCCTACATTCAATTTTATGAATGTAATTTCCAATCCTATTAATGCCAGTTATACTTCAAGTGTAAAACTTCCTCCAAGCACTGGAATTAATGTAGCTACCAATAAAGCTTTTTATATTTATAACACAGCTCAAAATTTATTTTTATCAAATGCTCCTGTTAATGGAAGATATTATTATGCAGATTTAACTGTTACTTTTAGCAAACCCGTATCAAACCCTGTGCTTCATATTGTTGGGTTAGGTGGTAATATATTATTTAGTAATACAGATATTCAGGGGTTTAGTACAGATTTGGTTTTGCAGAATAGTGGTTACAGCTTGTCAAAACTATCTGGTACAAATGAATTAGTTGTAACAAGTAACGAAATTAAAAATAGTAGTAGTGCTTATGGCTTTGAAAGTGGAAATGGTGCAGCTAGTGGAAGTGTTTTAGTAAATGGAACAAATATTACTTCATTAACTTTTAAAACTTATTTAAAAGGTGATGGAAACGGAAGTAATTGGAGTCACCCAAGTGTGAATAGTGGTGATGAATTTATGTTAGGTGTAAGTATTGATAAACCCATTAACATTACGGGAAATGTATTTAATGATGTAAACGGTTTATCAGATAATATAGTGAACGGATTAGGAACAAATTTATCTAATTCGTTGTTTGTTAACCTAGTTGATACAGCTGGTAAAGTTGTTGCAGTTGTACCAGTTTCTAGCAATGGAATATTTGTTTTCGAAGGCATAAGTGCAGGTAACTATACAGTTTTATTAACCACAAATCAGGGTATGCAAGGGTCCTTGGCTCCATTGCAATTGTTGCCAGCTACTTGGGTTTATACAGGTGAACATGTTGGGTCAACTGCAGGCAACGATGGTACAATAAACGGAGTATTACCAATAGTTGTTGATACACTCGACATACAACAAGTAAATTTTGGTATAGCTCAATGTAACTCTATTAGCAATTCATCTCCTAATCAAACAATTTGTGCAACAACTATAGGTTCAAATATTTCAGTAAATACTTTATTAAACAACAGCATAAGATTTGTTAGATTTAATAGTAGTCAAATCGCAGGAGCAACACCAACCACAACTGAGTGGAACAATATACTTAATGGAACAAATATTGCTACTGTTGTACCTACTGGTTCTGCTTCACCATATATAGCAACCTACAATTTTTCAACTTCTGATTTTCCTAATAATACAAACGCACCTATTACTTACTTTGTATATGCAATCAATGAAACTCAATTGGGTATACATTGTATGCCATATCAAGTAATACAAATTACTGTAAATCCTAAACCAGTTGTTGCAAATATTACAGGTAATACAACTGTATGTGTGGGTAGTACTACAGCATTATCAAATACAATAGTAGGGGGTGTTTGGAGATCATTAAATCCTAGTATTGCAACTATTAATAGTTCAGGAGTGATAAATGGTTTGAGTGCAGGTAACGCAACTATAACTTATGTAGTAACCTCGAGTAGTGGTTGTAAAGATTCAACAACACAGTTAATTACAGTAGTTTCACCAGCTTCTCTTCCAACTATAACTGCAAGCGGACCAACAACTGCATGTTTAGGTACAGGACTTACCCTGTCTAGTACAGCAAGTGCAACTTATCAATGGTATAGAGATGGTATAGCAATTTCAGGTGCTAATAGTCAAACATTTGTACCAATAGTATCAGGTAGCTATACAATGGTAATTGTAGCAGGTGGTGGTGCATGTAATGCCATATCAAATGCAATAAATGTTACTATTAATTATGCAGCCACTCCAAGTATTGCACCAGCCGGTGATACAGTTATTATATGTACTAAAGTAAATGAGAAAATTTGTCCTGCTATTTGGGGGTATAGTAATTATCAATGGTACAAAGATGGTGTAGCAATTGCAGCACCATTAGGAACAGCTTCGTGTTTTTATCCAACACAGCCAGGTAGATACACATTAACAGCTCAAGATGGTGCAGGATGTTGGAGTCAGGCTTCAGCAGCAACGAATATAAAAATTGATACCACTTGTACTGGAAATGTAACTAGTGGAAATGGTGGTGGAGTTGAAAATAAACCTTTAGGTGATGTTATTGCCCAACGTTTATATGGTAATGCTATCCATAGCATTCCAAGTGGTTTTGACTATACAACTGCAACACCTTTTGTAAAATCTAGTAATATACTTGTGAATAGTGGTGCAGGAAATTTATTACTTTCAAATATTCTTCCTTCATCTACTATCAACACTAATAAAACGTTCATCAGTACACCTACTGATTTAATCAACTTTACAAATGCCATAGATATTTTCTCGGTTGATTATTTACAAAATACAAATACTAGAGCGGTGGCTTTAGCTACCAAAACTTTGGGTGAAGTATATAGCCATACAAAAGCAATTTGTGATAGATTGAAAGAAGCAGAATTGTTAGAAGTGAAAAAAGTAAACGTAAAAGGGTTTGATTTGATATTGAGTAAATTGAAGCAAATTAATGGTGAAGTGGAGTATGTAATTAACTTTAGTTTGAGTTTAAATAAAAACCGCAACACATTTGGATTACAAAGCAACTGGTTAACAGATAATTATGCTAAAGAAGATACGATGTACAACTTCCAGTTGTGGGGAGCAAGTTATAATACAGCAATTAGTATGGCAAATGATGTGTTGCACAAAATGGACAGTGTAAAAAGAATTGTTACACTTTCAAATAGTACAAACGATTTACCAATTGTGTATGTAAATAAAGGTATAAGAAATCTTACTAATATTGAACTTGGTATCTATAATCCAACCTCATCAAATAGTGTACAGTTGCAATTTGTTGAAAAGAAAGCTGAGCACGCTAATGCCATTACAAAATCACAGAATTATAGTATTTCTCCGTTTAGCACTAGTAAAATTATAGTTCCAGTAAGCGACTTTTACGAACATAATGTATACATGTATGTAAATGGAAAACTTGTAGATTTAGTATACACAAGTGATGGCTCTTGGACCGCAGACTACGATAAAAATGTTACTACTATCAATAAGTTTAGTGTAAGTAATGAAACAAACTTAACTTTCACAAACACTGAATATCCTTTATATAGAAATGTAGATTTCGAAGCAACTACTAAACTTAATGTTAGTGCGTATAAACTCATTAAGGCAAGTGGTTTAAGCAAAGATTTATCAGCGTTTAAAGGCATTAAGTTTAACGCAGTAGCAAAAGGTACTACTACACTTAAAATAACAATTTTAAAACGTGGTATTACTAATTGGGATAATCAATATACTTATAAATTAAGTATAAGTGATGTTAACAAAGAGTATGCCATTGGGTTAGATAAATTTACAAGCAAAGGATCTACTAGTAAATTGTCTCCTAATGATGTTACAGCTGTAATATTTACTTGGGAAAATAATAGAGGTGTAAGTACAACTATTAGTGGTGCATTGAGTAAAGTAAGATTTACAAAAGATGATATTTCTTTTGAACAAGCGATACTAAGTAAAGAAGTTACAGTTTATCCAAATCCAAATAATGGTAAGTTCAATGTTACATTTATGGCTGAACATGATGGCCAATTAGTATTAAAAATTATTGATATTGCTAAAGGTGCTGTTGTTGATACTAAGTTTATCAATGCAAAAAAAGGTAGTAATACAATTAATGTTGTTACTAGTATAGTTCCAGCTAACTTAAGTACTTATTATATTTTAATTGAAGGAGATGATGTGAAGTATGTTCCTAAAAAGATTATGATTACTCGTTAATCATCTATTTATAAATTCGTTTTCTGGTGTAAATTTAAAAAGCACAAGCCCAAGTTAAAATGGTGTTTGTGCTTTTTTTATTATAATTGTTTTAATCAATTTCTGAAGAATACAAAAGTTAAGCATCGTATCCATTAAAATAATTGCTCTTAGTATTTTCAACTTTTTGTAGTACTTCGGCTTCTAAATTTTTTTTATATCCATCTATTTTGTTTTGAACTTCATTATCAGCTGTGCCAATAATTTGTGCTGCTAAAATTCCTGCATTTTTTGCACCATTTAAAGCAACAGTTGCAACAGGTACTCCACTAGGCATTTGTAAAATGCTCAGTACACTATCCCAACCATCTATGCTATTACTACTTTTTATTGGTACACCAATAACTGGTAATGATGTTATGCTAGCAATCATTCCTGGCAAATGTGCTGCACCGCCAGCACCAGCAATTATTACTTTTAATCCTCTTTTGTTGGCACTAGTTGCATAATCTATTAATCGTTTTGGTGTTCGATGAGCAGAAACAATGGTGAGTTCGAATGAAATGCCAAAGTGATTTAAAATATTTGCTGCTTCTTGCATAACAGGCAAATCACTATCGCTGCCCATAACAATAGAAACTAGAGGATAATCCATGTAATTTATTTAAAGCAAAAATAAGGGAGTAGTTATTCTGTTTGAATGTTTGATTTGTTTGTAAAATGGAAGTTTTGTTTTTATTTGGTTAATTTGAATAATACTATTCAAGTTTTACATACTTTCCACTAGTCAAACTAGGTTTTGTAAACATTACATTTGCAACTGATGAAAAAGAAAGATAAATATGAGTTTGTAATAAACTATTTTCAACAACATTCGCCCAATGCCGAAACAGAATTATTGTACGATAATCCATATCAATTATTGGTAGCTGTGATTTTGTCTGCTCAATGCACAGATGTTCGGGTAAATCTAACCACACCTGCTTTATTTAAACAATTTCCATCACCTATTGAGTTAAGCAAAGCAAGCTTTGATGATGTTTTTAAATTAATCCGCAGTATTTCTTATCCTAATAATAAATCTAAACATCTTATTGGTATGGCTAATTTGTTGATAGATAAATTTAATGGAGAAGTACCTATGACTGTTGATGAATTAATTCAGCTTCCTGGTGTGGGTCGTAAAACAGCAAACGTAATTACAAGTGTCATTGACCAGCAACCTAATATGGCTGTTGATACACATGTTTTTAGAGTGAGTAAACGTTTGGGTTTAGTTACTAAAACAGCTAATACACCATTAGCTGTTGAAAAACAATTAATAAAAAATATTCCTAAAGAATTAGTTCATAAAGCACATCATTGGTTGATATTGCATGGCAGATACACTTGTATGGCTCGTAATCCAAAATGCTTGCAATGTGGATTGCAACAAATTTGTACTTATAAGCCTTAGTGCTTTAAAGTTAAATTATTTAAAAATCATAATTCTTTGATCTCCTTATTTTCGTGGCATGGAACTTAACAGTAACAATTTACTAAAAATAGCACAACAATTTGGCACGCCTTTGTACGTATATGATACACAAATAATTTCTAAACAATACACTCAATTGGTTAATGCTTTTAACTCAAATAAAGTAAAATTTTTTTATGCATCTAAAGCATTAACAAACATTCATATTTTAAATCATATAAAGCTAATTGGTTGTAATGTAGATTGTAGTAGTATAAACGAAGTAAAATTGGCTTTGCACGTTGGTTTTTTGCCACATCAAATTTTATATACTAGCAATGGAATTGATTTTGAAGAAATCAAAGAAGCTAAAAATTTTGGTGTACACATCAATATTGATAGCCTTAGTAATCTTTCAAAATTTGGTAATCAATTTGGAAGCGACTATCCTGTTGGTTTAAGATTAAGACCAAATATTATGGCTGGAGGAAATATAAAAATTTCAACAGGGCATGATAAAAGTAAGTTTGGAATTCCTGTAGATCAGTTGAGTGATATTTTAAATATTGTAAATCAATATAATATCAACATAACCAATCTTCATATTCATACAGGTAGCGAAGTAAAAGATGTTGAAGTTTGGATGAAGGGTATTGAAGTGCTTTTTGAATTAGTTTCTTTTTTTCCAAACCTTAAAAGCATTGATTTGGGGGGTGGCTTTAAAGTACCATATAAAGCAAATGAAAAGGGTACTGATATTGAGCTATTAGGAAAGAGTGTATTGCAGGCTTTTGAGAATAATAATGCTACAAAACATCTTGAAATTTGGTTTGAACCTGGTAAATATTTAGTAAGCCAAGCTGGTGTTTTTTTAACCAAAGTAAATGTACTTAAACATACAAATGCAGCTTGTTTTGCAGGTGTTGATAGTGGGTTTAATCATTTAATTCGTCCAATGTTTTATGATGCTTATCATTATATTCACAATATTTCACATCCAAACAAATCGTTAAAAAAATATGCAGTGGTGGGTAATATTTGTGAGACAGATACTTTTGCTTGGGATAGAGAAATTGCTGAAATTGAAGAGGGTGATATTTTGTGTTTCGAAAATGCAGGGGCTTATGGATTTGAAATGAGTAGCAATTTTAATAGTAGATATAAACCTGCTGAAGTAATGATAGATAATGGTGAAATAAAATTGATTAGGCGAAGGGATGTTTTTGAGGATTTACTATCTAACCAAATTCCATTATAAAAAATATGTACATAAAAAATTTTAAGCACTTTTTAGTATTGGCTTTAAGCGTATCATTTTTTGCATCTTGCGAAAATGATGAAGCTGCTGTTAAAAGCTTTGATATGAAAGAGCTTGGAGTTGAAGAAGGAAAAAATATTGTAACCTTTTTGAGTACCAATGGAAAAACCAAAGGCAAACTAACAGCTCCTTATATGGTTAGAAATATCTACGATAGTAATAAAGTTGAATTTCCTAAAACAGTGCAAGTTGATTTTTATGATAGTGCATTAAATGTGGAGAGCCATTTATTTGCAAAATATGGTAAGTATTTAGAAAATGATAATACTATCTATCTTAGAGATAGTGTAATTGTATTTAATGTAAAGCAAGATACTTTATTTACAAACGAATTGTGGTGGGATCAAAATCAAAATGTATTTTACACTAACAAACCTGTAATCTTAGCTAATAATAATGCTGGATATGCCCAAAAGCTTTGTGGAATGGGTGGTTTTAGAAGTAATCAAGATTTTAGCTTTACTTCATTTTATAAAGTTGGAAAAGCGTATAACCCCAATATCAATAATTTTCTGTTGCTAAAAGATACAGCCAATTTTTATTAAGACCTTACAATTGGGTTTACAGTAACCACATAAGATGCAAAATTGCTACAACCATTTGCATCAGTAACAGTATAACGCATGGTTGCATTTCCAATGGCAATAGGTGTTACTGTTCCAGTAGAATTTATAGTAGCGTTAGAAGTGTTCATACTACTCCAAACACCATTGTTAGTTGCATTTGATAGTGTTATACTCGAAGTTAAAGGAACTACTGTAGGGCCAGTTATAGCACTTACTGTTGGTATTGGATTCACAATATTTGTGGTAGTGGCAGCTGTATAAGTACACCCATTTGCAGTAACAACTACACTATAAGTTCCTGCATTAGCTGCAGTTGCATTGGTAATTGTTGGGTTTTGAGCAGTGGAAGTAAAACCATTAGGTCCAGTCCAACTGTAGGTTGCACCTGCAATTGTTGGAGTAGTAAGATTTATAGTGCCACCCACACAAACAGTATTAGCACTTGCAGTTGTTGTAGCAGCAACAACATTTATTGTTAGGGTTACTGTTGTTGATGCAGCTGGGTTAAAATTATCAGTTGCAGTAAATGAAATAGTGTTAGTGCCTAAATTACAAGGAGCACCTGTAATACTTACATTAGCAATAGAGGTTGTACCTGTTGTTGAATTTGATGTTGTGTTACACAAACCATTTGTATTAATTACAGTTGAAACTGTTTGATTAGTTTCAGGAGGTAAAAAAGTTAGACTTATATTTTGAGTTGTTCCGCAAGTTACAGTTACTGTGTTATTTGTTGGTACACCACTTACACTTGGAGCTTGGTTTGTAATTGATGATACATTGAATCTAAAACATTCATAATCTAAATAATTCACTCCATCAGTTGCACCACCACCACCATCATAAATGGCACTATTTAAGCCAAATCTACCAACTTGTACAAAATTTACACCATCGCCTTTGTTAATACCAACAGTTGCTGCAGTTCCTCCAAAACCTCCAACTCCTCCACTTGCATCACCAGTTGTCCATTGCATGTCATGGTAATTTAGTGCTACATTATTACCTAAACCAATAGATGCATCAGTTCCATCGGTTAAAATAATTTGAAAAGTATTAAGTAAATCACCTTTAATATTATAATAGCCAACACCAGGCCAAGTTACAATAATTTTTCCTGGAGATAGTTTGTATTTTACTGTTCCACTCAAAGTATTTCTTGTATCTATATCAGCCCAAAAACCAGCAATCATTGGCGTGCTACTAGGAAAACCTGTGGAGGAAAAACTATTCGCTGCACCTGTGAATGTAATGTTACCATTATTGTTTATCCAAACTTGTGTATAGTTTGTGCCATATAAATTAAAGTTGAAACCGAGGTTTATTGGCCCGATACTTCCATCATCATTTGCAGGAAAGTTTGTATACGAATTGTCAGGTGCAAAATAGCAACTTGTAAGTGGGGTTCCATCTGTAAAAAAGGCAATGCTATAATAATTGCTAGTGATACCGGTTGCTGTAACATTTAAATGTCTACCCAAATTTTGGCTATCAACATACCAATAAGCATTAAAGCTACCTTGTGCATTTGCAGTAACTGTAAATGGATCATAAGCAGGGCCATAGCCTGGTGGATTACCAATTAAAGTAACTTTAATAGACACTTGTTCGTTGGGCAAAAATCCTGTACCTGTAAAAATTGCAGTACTGCCAGGTTGATAGTCTACACTATCAGTGATTAATGATACTCCTGGTGTTGTTAAATGTTGAATGGAAGCTTTAGTTGAGTCGTAGCCAGGATTATTTGATGGATTTATAATAGTTTGTGCCTTTACTGCATTGTTTGAGGTTAATGCAAATAAAATTAATATACCAATTTTCTTAAACCAATGAAAAGTTTGGTTAGAGTACAATTGTGTATAAAAATTAACTTTCATTTATAGGTACAATTACAAAATCTTATAGTTTAAAGAATTAAAACGTTAAAGTATTAATTTTATTGTATTTACTACACTAAATAGTTTTTATTACCTACAATCAACAGAGCAATTTTGACATTTTATATTAATCTTAGCTAATCCATTATTTACAATATGCTTGTATTTTGAGTTGCTTACATCGCCTGTATTTATTTTATTATCATCGTTGCCATCGCTACCCCAATTGCTACTTTTATAAATACTACTATATGGTCCTTCATAAATAAAAACAAAACTTTCAACTTGTTTTAAAGGGATTTTTATAGTTGCATATTTATTATCTATATTAATTGATTTTGCAGTACTGGTTATTTGTTTTATTCTACAATCAGCATTTATACCTTCAAGCTGAATACTTTCGGTTAGTTTGTTTATTCTGCAACTTCCATATTCTTTAGTTGCTTCAAAAGCATTAATTTCATCAATAGTGTATTCATCATTAGTGCTTTTAAGAATAAGTTTATTAGCTATGCCAATTTCAACATTTGAATATTTTGTTTCAACTTCTACATCACCTAAAATGCCAATTTCTAAATTTCCATTTATAAAGTCTATTTCTCCATTTTGAACTTCATCAATAGTAACATTGCTGTATTTGCTTCTAAGATTTAGTAAGCTTATATTATTTAACTCTAAATTGCCACTAATTACATCTATTGTTGCATTTTTAATGTAGCTCGAAATTGCAAAATTGGCGTATTTAGTTTCTATGTGTAATTTGTTTTGCTTAGGTACATAAATGGTTATGATTTTGTTTTTATTAGGTTCAGTTTTTAAATACTGGCCATCGATACTATATATTTCTACACCACTTGCATTATTGCTGTTAACTCCATAACTCAAATAGTCAGTTCTTATTCTTAAGCTATTACCAAATTGTGTTGTATAAATTTTTAACTTTTCGAGCCATGCTGCTGTATTTACAGCTGTAGCAGCACCATCAAAAAAAACTTTTGTTACTAATTTTACTTTTGGTTCGTCCCAAGTTTTTACTTCAATTGTTCTGCTATTATTATCTATATAAACATCAGTGTTTGCAGTAATATTGTACTCAACGGCTAATTCTTTATTTCCATAATTTTTGCCATCTGATTTTTTTAATTCATCAAAGTATTTCTCTTGTTCAATTAACTTTTTTGAGTATTGCCTACCAATACTTCTTGTTTTAGATTCTTGAGCGAGTAAAGATGTGGTTATAAACAATATTAAACCTGTTGTATATATTTTAGTGAGCATTTTTTTATAATTTTATATGCTGCAATGATAAGTAATTTGGTATTTAGTATTTGTTAAGGTAAGAATAAAAAACCCAATAATCATCTTAATTATTGGGTTTTGTTTTTTTTGATTTTGTTTAAATTTTTATTTGAAATCTACTGTACAATTTTGGCATTTAATTTCAACTTTGGCACCTTTTCCATCACCAACAGTAGCTTTAAACCTGTCATTACAACCACAGTCATCGTCACTACTGTAAGCAGCAGCTATGCTTCTGTTTACACTTCTTATAGTAGAAGCTACAACATCATCTGTATTAGTTTTTTTAGGCTCAGCAGGTAATGGTTTTTTCTCAAAATTACCATAAACAGTACTGTAAGGCCCAGTGTATTCAACAGAATAGTTTTTTACATTACGCATTGGTAATCTTAAGTCGGCATATTTGTTATTCAGTGAAATTAAACTTACTGCAGCATCAATATTTCTAATTTTTACATCAGCATTTGTGCCATCCATTTCAATGCTATTTTTAAGTTTAGTTACACGTAAGTTACCATAATTTTTTCGAGCATTAATGCTACCTAGTTCTTCAATTTCGTACTCATCGTTTGTGCTTTTTACAGTAAGCTTAGTTGCTGTGCCAAGTTCTACTGTACTGTATTTAGTATCTAAGTCAGCTTCATCAACTTCAGTAATATTTAATCTTCCATTAATAAACTCAGCTTCTAAAGTATTTACTTTTGTAATATTAACGTTGCTATATCTGCTTCTTAAAATTAAATCTTTTACTTGGTCTATTTCTAAATTTCCATTGGTAATTTCTGCATTTAATCGTCCAAAGTTGCCAAGCATATTTACATCGGCATATTTACTTTCAATATCTAATTTATTATCTTTAGGTACGTAAATAGTTACAATTCTTTTTGTATTATTTTTTGTTCCAATATTATGTCCTTCATTATCAAAAACAGCAACTGATCCACCTTGGCCACCTGCACTAGGTGTTGAAGCCCAATTGCCATTATAGCTATAGTAAGAACCACCATCGTTAACCATTCCACTTTTAATCCTAATTAAATTAGTCATAGATTTAAAGGTGATGTTTAATTTTTCAAACCAAATTTCGTCGGCAATTTTTGTATCTTCTCCTTGATAATAAACAGTTGTGGTAATTTTAACTTTTGGGTTATCCCAAGTTTTAACTTCAATAGTTCTGTGTGTGTTTTCTATAAAAACTTCTGCCATTTTATTGGCATTTATTTCCATAGTTATTTCTTTAGTTTTTAAATCTTTACCATCAAAGTTTGGCTCGCAATCTTTATTGTTTGAAGACAATGTATATGACAAATTATTGAGTTGCTTAAGGGCTTGGTCTTTCAATAGTTCAGCATTATATCTAAGTTGCTCGGGCTCGGTAGCTTGTAAAAGTGTTGTGCCATTTACATTTGCCGGAGCTTTAATATTTTTTTTAACACTACTTTGTTGTGCTGTTGATATTATTGTTGTACTTAATAAAAGAATGCATACAACTACATGAATGGGGTACTTTTTCATGATGTTTATTTTTTGTAATTGATAATTTGATAACATGATTTTTTGATGTTGTTTTATATTTTTTTGAATGTTTTTTTAAATTTCTAAGTAGCTTGCTTTTAAAGTGTCTACAGCATTTCTGTATTGTTTAAAACGGATATTTGTTTTATGAATTTCAGATTGTAGTAGCTTTAATACATTGAGTTTTTGTTGATAAATATTTATGAGTTGCTCCAATAACATATCATTTAACCCAAACTGTACAATTTCTTTTTTTACCACTTTTTCGTCGTTTTCCATTTGTTTAAACTTGTCTATAAAATCATTGTAAAAGCTGGCATTTTCTCCATAAATCGGCGTATTTGCGATTTTGTTTTTAGCGAGTGTGATTACACTGTTAAAGTTATTTTCAATGTTATTAATTTCTTGTTGTTGAGTTACAGTTAATGGCGATGTATAAGTTGGGTTAGGAGTTGGTTTATGCTTTTTTGGTTCAACAAGTTTTGCAACATTGGTTTCAATACCACTTACAAGATTTATTTTATTGAATGGAGTGTCAATATCAATATTCATAGCACTCTCAATGTTTGTATTTGTTGCATTGATATTTGGTGTTATGTTATTTTGGGCAATAGTTGGCTCAATAATATTTTTTGATGACAATAAATGCCAGCCTCCAATACCAGCTAAAGCAAAAATGCAGGCTGCAGCTGTCCATTTGGCAATTGAAAACAATAAACCTTTTTTTGGTGTTGCAGTTGCGTTAAAATCATTTAAACTTTGATTTGCCGATGGTATGCTTTTGCTAATAGTATTCCATACTTTTTGGCTAGGAACATCTTCGCCCAAGGCTTCTTTATTGAGTAATAAATATTCTTTAAACTTATCCATAATTACTTACATTTTGTAAACTTTGTTTTAATAGTTGTTTTGCCCGGTAATATTGGCTTTTGCTAGTGCTTTCACTTATTCCTAAATTCAAAGCAATGTCTCTGTGGCTATAATCTTCGATGGCAAAAAGGTTGAAAACTTGCCTACAACCTTCGGGTAGTTGTTTAATTGCTTGGTGAATGGTATTTAAGCTAACATCGTGCCACCAATGACTGTCATCTTCCTCTTTAATATCCTCAAATCTTTCATCTTCCCAACCATCGTAATAAAATTGCTTTTTACCAAATTTTATACATTCATTTATGGTTATTCTTTTTAACCAACCTCCAAATTGTTTATCATCTTTTAGTTGATGAATATTTTTAAAAGCTATTATAAAAACTTCTTGCAACACATCTTCGGCATCAATTCTATTGCCAACCATTCTTGTACATATATTAAACATAGCTTTGCTAAATTGCTGATACAACCAATGCTGGGCATCTTGCTGCCCTTGCTTTGCCTTTTGTATAATATGTATTTGTATGTTTACTTCCTTTTCCAAAAATTAGTTGCTATTTCTAAGAGTACAAGTGTAATAAAAGGTTGGAAAATTGTTTAAAAAAAATAAATTAGCTAGTTGCAACATTAAACTTGAAAATTCTTTAATACCCAAAAACAGTAGTTGCTGCTTGCTTATCCAAGCATTCAAAGTTTAAAAGCATAAAAATCGAAACAAAAAAATTTTTTATCCTATCCAATTATTTTAAGTTTGCACGACCCTCTAAAAGATTTTCTCTTATGGTCAAGTTTTAATAAAGACTGTAAGAGACACACAACTCCTCCTCTTTATTTTAACTTCTTTAAAAATTACTTCAATTAAAAAGTATATGGCAAAATACATTTTTGTTACTGGGGGGGTTACAAGTAGCTTGGGGAAAGGCATTATTGCAGCTAGTTTGGCTAAGCTTTTACAAGCAAGAGGTTTTAGAGTTACCATTCAAAAATTTGATCCATATATTAATGTTGATCCTGGTACTTTAAACCCTTACGAGCATGGCGAATGCTTTGTAACTGAAGATGGTGCTGAAACTGATCTTGATTTAGGCCACTACGAGCGTTTTTTAAATATTCATACCTCTCAACTCAACAATGTAACTACAGGTCGTATTTATCAAACAGTTATAAATAAAGAACGTGCTGGTGATTTTTTGGGTAAAACTGTTCAAGTTGTTCCACATATTACCGATGAAATAAAACGTAGAATGTTATTGCTTGGGCAAACTAATGAATTTGATATTGTAATTACCGAAATTGGAGGCACAGTTGGCGACATTGAAAGTTTGCCTTTTGTAGAAGCTGTAAGGCAATTGCAATGGGAGTTGCCCGATGAAGATTTGGCTGTTATTCATCTTACCTTAATACCTTATTTAAAAGCGGCTAAAGAGTTAAAAACTAAGCCTACACAACATAGTGTAAAAATGCTTAGCGAAACTGGTGTGCACCCTGATGTAATTGTTTGTAGAACTGAAGAAATTTTAGGTAATGATATTAAACGAAAAATTGCTCTGTTTTGTAATGTAAAACCCGAAGCTGTAATTGAGGCTATGGATGCTAGCACTATTTACGAAGTGCCTATTTTAATGCTGCAAGAAAAGCTTGATGTTATTTGTTTGAAAAAACTTGGAATAACCAATTACAGTGAACCAAACTTGGATAAATGGAAGCAATACCTCGATAAACTTAAATATCCTAAAGCAAAAGTTACCATTGGATTAATTGGTAAATACGTAGAGTTGCAAGATGCTTATAAAAGTATTTTAGAAAGCTTTATACATGCTGGTAGCAGAAACGATGTTAAAGTACAAGTGGTAAATATTCATAGCGAATTTATAAACGAACAAACCGTTGCCGAAAAACTACAAGGTTTGGATGGATTGCTTGTTGCACCTGGATTTGGACTAAGAGGCATTGAAGGAAAAATTATTGCTGTACAATATGCTCGTACACACAACTTACCTTTTTTTGGAATTTGTTTAGGTATGCAAATGGCTGTTATTGAGTATGCAAGAAATGTAATGAATATTAAAGATGCCCACAGTGTAGAAATGAATGAGCAAACTCCAAATCCTGTAATTAACATGATGGAAGAGCAAAAGAAAATTACGCTAAAAGGAGGAACCATGCGTTTAGGTTCTTACCCTTGTGAAATTGCAGAAAACACTTTGGCTCACAAAATTTATGGTACAACACATATTACAGAAAGGCACAGACATAGATACGAATTTAATAACGATTATTATCAGGCATTTGAACAAGCAGGATTGGTAATGAGTGGTAAAAATCCTGAAACTAATTTGGTAGAAATTATAGAAATTCCATCTCATCCATTTTTTATAGGCGTTCAATATCATCCTGAACTTAAAAGTACAGTTGAAAACCCTGCTCCATTATTTGTAAGTTTTATCGAAGCAGCCAAAATGTTTAACGAACAAAGTGGAAAACATTAGTTTATTGATGAATGGTTTTATTG
>JBMLOR010000048.1:0-2309 GCA_049242865.1 Chitinophagaceae bacterium
ACATTAAATCTTAAAAAATCTATCAACTCACAAGCTGCATCAATTTCGGCCTGATAAGCATTTTTACTTTGCCCAAGCATGGTACAACCATTCATATAAGTACGATACTTTGTTGCAATTAAATCAGCTGCACGCAAAAAAATGTTGGCTCTATTTTCCCAACTCATATTCTCCCATAATGCTTTAGCAGCAAGAGCTGCATCAATGGCTTGTTTTACATGGCCTTCATTTCCTACACTAAAGTAACCTAAAGTATGTGCAATTTCATGTGGTGGATGAATTGATTGTTTGTTATTAGTTCTTACTTCTTTATCACCAATATACATTGGTATATCTATCACTTCATTCTTAAGTTTTTGTAAAGTTGCTTTAAGTGCAATTTTTTCAGCACTATTGGGTGCATAATTCAATACTGGCTCATTGATAGGCAATGGATAAGAGAAATAACCTAGATTCATATTCAATCATTTTTAAGATTTGCAAATTTATGTTTGTTACGATATTGAACCTTCTTTAATTTTACTTGATTAAAAAATAATTAAGATTTTAAATATTTTTTTTTATACAATAAAAAATTCTCATATTCGTTTCTGTAATTAGCGTAAAACGCTTTAAAATCCTAAAAATAATCTAAATAATTCTCCTATGTTCAACTTAAAAATTTCCCACAACTAACCTTATTATTTCAATACAAATTCTTATTGATTTTCTTACTTCATAAGAAGTTAATTGTATTTTTTATTTGTTAATTCGAATCACATTAAATGTGATTCTTATATATATCCTAATAATTAATCTTTAAAAACAATCCAATGCAAAAAAAGCTATCATTCCTTTGCTTGTTGGTGATTACAACCAATTTTAGCAAATGGCTTTGGGCTACCTATGCCCCTAAGCTATAATCTATCACATACATAATTTGTAACTGCATTTAAAATGCTGTTTGCAGGTTGCTTTTAAAAAGAGAAAAAAAGCAATGCACCCATGCTTGTAAAAAAATCCTATCAAGCATTGTAGCAAACCTTGCAAAACATCACAAAAAATCAGTGACGTAAAATTGCATCCAATCAAAATACGTTATAAAATTATGTAACATATAAAACATTATTATATAATATTTTATAATTTAATTTTTATTTTAATATCATATCCTATAAAATCTATCCACTCCTAAAAATAATCCTATGAACATCCTATTCAAAAAAATCAATCACATTACTAAAAAAACATTTAACCTATTAATTGTTTTCCTATCAACCATTCTAATTCAGTGCGAATTAAAATCACAAACCCAATTTGGTATTACACTTTGTGGTGCTGAATTTGGAGCAGGAAACTTGCCTGGGGTTTTGGGTAAAGATTATATTTATCCTAGTCAGCACGACATTCAATACTTTAACCAAAAAGGAGCAGAAATTATTCAACTTCCATTTAGATGGGAACGTTTACAAAAAAATCTTGGAGGACCACTGGACACAACAGAATTAGGCTACATTAATAGGTTTATTGATGTGTGTTTACAGCATGGTACAAAAGTTATTTTAATCATGCAGAACTATGGTAGATACAAAATTAATGGGGTAGAATATGTAGTGGGTAGCCCTCAGGTATCGCAAGAGCATTACAAAGATTTCTGGAAAAAGCTTGCCGAAAAATTTACTTACAAAATTAATATTTATGCTTATGGCATAATGAGTGAACCAAACAATATGCAAGGCTATAGCTGGTATGATGCTGCACAAAAAGCAATTTATGGAATTAGAGAAGTAGATAAACACACAACCATATTAGTAGATGGCGAAAACTTCTCGAACCCTTTTACCTGGGTTGCTTATAACGATATGTTGAAATACTTAAGAGATCCTATAAACCGACTTGTTTTTAATGCTCATTGCTACTTTGATAGAGACTTTAGTGGTTCGTATAAAGAAAGTTATGAAAATAGTGGAGCAGACGAATGGATAGGGGTTAGAAGATTAAAACCTTTTGTTGACTGGCTTAAACAAAATCGTTTAAGAGGTTATGTAGGAGAATTTGGTGTTCCAAAAAATGATACAAGATGGCTTACTGTAATGAATAGATTTTTAGAATACATAGATGCAAACGGCTTAGGAGGTTGCTATTGGGCAGCAGGAAGATGGTGGAACGACTACCCACTTTCTATTCAACCAAAACATGGTGTTGATCAGCCACAACTTTTAGTATATCAAAAATATTTACAAGGATTTAATACTACAAGTGCCTCAAATTATAAAGCAGCAAACTCTAATCCAAGCACAACAATTACAAACAGTAGCAGTAGATAGATA
>JBMLOR010000049.1:0-1214 GCA_049242865.1 Chitinophagaceae bacterium
TGCTAACAAATTATTAGACATATACTATTTTTTTATTAGTTAAGCAACAAATGTAGTTGATAATATGATAATGTGATAATTAGCTAAATAGCTAATTCGCTAATTAATTAATTCAAAAATTATTCTGTTTGATAATGCTTCTCTTGTAATTTATTAGTGTACATCATTTGATAATTATCGAATTATAAAATTAATAAATTAACTAATTTCTCTTACCTTTATTATATGCAGTTGTTTAAAAAAATACATCCATTGCTGTTTTGGTTTTTGGTAATTGTGCTTATTACAATTATAGGTGTAATTGGGTTTATGATGATAGAGGGCTTTAGTTTTGTAGATGCATTGTACATGACTGTAATTACAATTACAACCATAGGTTATGGAGAAATTAATAAGTTAAGCCAAGCTGGCAGGGTATTTAATATTAGTTTTATTGTTACCTCTTTTGCTTTATTTACTTATGCTCTTGCAACACTTACTCAATATGTTGCTAGTGGCGAATTAAAAATTTTTCTTAAAAATAGAAAACTAATGAAAGATTTAAAATCACTCGAAAATCATGTAATTATTTGTGGGTTTGGCCGTAATGGGCAGCAAGCTGCACGAACACTAAAAGCACATAAACATGAGTTTGTGGTAATTGATAATAGAGATGAAATGATAGATCACTGGATATCTAATGAAAATGAGCATTTGCTTTACATAAAAGGCGATGCTACCGAAGATGCTATTTTGCAAAAAGCTGGTATACTAAAAGCTCAAAGTTTAATTTGTGCTTTGCCTAACGATGCTAATAATGTGTTTATAGTGCTTAGTGCAAAAGCTCTAAATCCAAATTTAAGAATAATTTGTAGGGCCAATGCCCTTAGTTCAGTAGCTAAGCTTAAAAATGCAGGTGCAACGAGTATTAGTATGCCAGATGTATTGGGTGGCGTACACATGGCTACACAAGTTAGTAAGCCAGATGTAATTGAATTTGTAGAATACTTAACTGGCGATGAAGGTGATAGTATAAATATAGAAAGTGTTGATTATTACAAGCTTCCTCCAGAAATTAGAGATACTAGTTTAAGAAATATTATGGATTGGAAGAAAACTGGTGTAACTTGTATTGGTATTAAAGATGAAAATGGAAAATTTTTAATTAATCCTGACTATAGTATCATTATTAAGCAAAATATGAAAGTAATTGTTTTAGGAAACAATGAGCAAAT
>JBMLOR010000049.1:1314-4008 GCA_049242865.1 Chitinophagaceae bacterium
ACAATCCTCAACTTAGCATAATTTAGCATAATTTTTCGTTCCCCATTTTGTTGAAAATTAATGGTAGCAACAGGGTTGTGTGCACTACCTTCTAATTTTGTAACAACGCCAAAACCAAATTTTTGATGTTCTACTTGTTGGCCTTCTTGTAAATTACTAGTATCGCTTGCTTCAAAATTTGCTGATGGAACATGATCTTTTACTTGTGTACGATTTGGTGCAGTTACAAAAGTAGTTTTAGCTTTTGTTGGCGGAGGTCCATATTTTTTTTCAGTTTGTTGAGCATCGTTAAAGCCAAAACCTCTTTGCATTCTTTCAAAAGCACTACCCATGTTATCCAATCCTTGATTTTTTGCACCACCACCAGCAAATGATTTGTCAATGAACTCTTCGGGCATTTCATCAATAAATCTGCTTGGTTCGTTTTGCACTAATTGTCCAAATCTATATCTAGCATTGGCATAAGTAAGCCAAAGTTTTTGTTTTGCCCTAGTTACAGCAACATAAAAAAGTCTTCGTTCTTCTTCCAACTCTTCTCTTGTATTCATGCTCATGGCACTAGGAAAAAGTGTTTCTTCAATTCCTCCAACAAAAACACATTCAAATTCTAATCCTTTAGCTGCATGGATGGTCATTAATTTTACAACATCGCTATCTGTTTTATCATTGTCTGCATCTGTTAATAAAGTAATTTGTTGTAAATAGCTGCCTAAGCTTTTTTCTAAAAGTTCACCATCTTCATTGCTAGGACTTTCTGTCCATTCTTTTATAGAGTTAAATAGCTCTTGTAAGTTCTCATATTTAGCTAAACCTTCGGTAGTTTTATCATTAAATAATTCCTTTACTAGGTTAGTATGCTTGCCTACTAAAACAGCAATATCGTAAGCGTTACTTTGGTTTAACATAGTTTGAAAATACTTAATCATTTGAACAAAGTTTTGAATACACTCTAGTGTGCCAGCTTTAAATCCAAAGCTTGCTGCAGCTTCGAGCACACTAAACATGGTTAAGTTTTGTTCGTTAGCAATGATGAGTATTTTTTCGATAGTTGTTTTACCAATACCACGTACAGGATAATTGATTACTCTTTTAAGAGCCTCTTCGTCGTTTGGGTTTACAATTAAACGTAAGTAAGCAATCATATCTTTTACCTCTTTGCGTTGGTAAAAGCTTATGCCACCATAAATTCTGTAGGCAATTCCTTGCCTGCGAAGGCTTTCTTCAAATGCACGACTTTGAGCATTTGTACGATATAAAATGGCGAAATTTTGGTTAAGAAAATGATTCCGTAATTTTTGCTCTTGTATAGTGTCTGCAACAAATTTACCTTCGTCGTTATCCGTCATGCTACGCACTAATTTTATTTTATCACCTGCCGGATTTTCTGTCCATAATTCTTTTGGTAATTGATTTTTATTGTTGCTGATAACTTCGTTGGCTACATTAATAATGTTAGATGAGCTTCTGTAGTTTTGTTCGAGTTTTACAACTTTAACATCGTCATAATCTTTTTGAAATTGTAAAATATTTTCGATAGTAGCCCCTCTAAAACTATAAATACTTTGGGCATCATCGCCTACTACACAAATATTTTCGTGCACTGCTGCTAATAGTTTGGTAATTTGATATTGAACAGGATTAGTATCTTGATACTCATCTATCAATACATATTTAAATTTATGCTGATACTTTACCAAAGCATCGTTGTGATATTTTAAAAGTTCATACATCTTAAGCAATAAGTCATCAAAATCCATTGCTCCATTTTTAAAGCATCTGTTGCAATATGCTTTGTAAATTCTGCCTAAGGCAGGACGATTTGCTCTAGCATCTTCTTGTTGTAAAAAACTGTCATTGGCATATTCATCGGCACTTACTAGGGCATTTTTTGCAGAAGAAATTCTATTGTGAACTACATTGGGTTTGTAATGTTTATCATCAAGATCTAGCTCATTAATTACAGTTTTTAATACCGATCTACTATCGTCGGTGTCATAAATTGTAAAGTTGCTAGGATAGCCCAAACGGGTGGCTTCGCTTCTTAAGATTCTTGCAAAAACGCTATGGAAAGTTCCAATATATAAATTTCGTGCTTCGGTGTTGCCTAGTATTTTTTCTACACGTTCTTTCATTTCAGCAGCTGCTTTGTTGGTAAAAGTTAGAGCTAAAATATTAAAGCTATCAACACCATTGGCCATAAGGTGTGCAATACGAGTTGTAAGAACTTTGGTTTTACCACTGCCTGCACCTGCAACTATCATTAATGGACCTTTAATAGTTGTTACAGCTTCTTTTTGTCTCTCGTTTAGTCCTTGTAAATAATCAATCATATCGCTACAGTTACTTTCATTTGTTTGAAGTGAGTAAAAGTAGGTTTTTGATAGTTGAAATGAGTACATAGCTATAAATCGTGGAAAGATTTTCTGTGGATGATACATTCAATTTTAAATTTGTATTCAATTAATTAATGGGAAACAAAAGAGGGTAAATAAATTATTTTGTTTATATAATATCATGGTTGCATATTTGCACTCCTTGCAACAGAAAGGATGCGTTTCTGAATTTAATTTCTAAATAATTTTAATTTTTAGAAATAAATGCCCAGATGGCGGAATTGGTAGACGCAGCAGACTCAAAATCTGCCGTTCGCAAGGATGTGCAGGTTCGATTCCTGTTCTGGGCACCACTAAAAAA
>JBMLOR010000050.1:0-3959 GCA_049242865.1 Chitinophagaceae bacterium
ATCATATCTTCTCAAAAAAAACTAAAAATATAAACCACCGAAAGGTGGTTTTTTTTGTTAACAAACTTTTTTAAATAAAAAAATAATCTGCTGTTACTATAATTATAAATATTTTGTAGGAGTTGTTAAAAAAATAAAAACCGTGTAGAAACACGGTTAGTACGAATTTAATAAGATTCGAAAGTTAAATTACTGCAAAGTTGATGTTGTTGTTTTTTAATAAGTGTACCATTTTTTACATTGGTGTATGAAGGATTTTTTAGGGTATGTAGTACTTTGTGTCTTGGTTAGCATTTTTATATAATTAATAGTGTATTGTATTAATAAGTTAATTTGTAATCTTTTATTAAAAAATAGTGTAAAAGCTAATTTCATCTCCAAATCATAAACATAATGCTTAGATTTTTCTGTTTCTTTTTTATTCTTTTTTTTGGTGCCAAAGTATTGGCACAAGAAAGTTCAACTCAAATTGATCAGATTGATTTGCAAAGATTAGTTTATGAGCAACCCGACTCGGCTTATAAACTTGTGGTTAATAAAGAAGCAGCTTATTTGAAATCTAAAAATTGGGACGAGTATTTCTCTATTTTAACATTAAAAGGAATAGTAGAAATTGGATTTAAAAAATATCAAGATGCCATTAAAATTTTAAACAGATGCGATAGTTTTTATAGAATAAAAAATGATAGTATTTATTTAAGTTCTGTTTATAATTCACTTGCCATGATATTTCAAGAAATTGGTGATGTAAATCTTGAAGTAAATTATCTAACAAAATCTTTTAACTACTGTAACCAAGTAAAATTTCCTAGTAATAAATTTCTTATAGGGAGTAATTTGTTAATGGCTTACGTTAATAAACAATCTATAGATTCTGCAGCTTTATATTATGAACATGTAAAACAATTATTACCTCAATTAAATGATTTACAGTTTGATTATATCCTTAAAGAAAACTATGCTAATTTGTTATTTGCAAAAAAAAATTACAATGAATCTCTGAAAAATATTCTAGCTGTAATTGATTATAACAAAAACTCTCCATCTATTGATAGGACTGCTAATTTTATGCTAGCTGCTGATAATTATACTGCTTTAAAAAAATATCAAGATGCAAATAAATATTTAGATTCGGCATTACAAATTTCAAAACAATTACGTTTGGTAAAAAGCGAATTAGAAGTGTATAAAAGAAAAATACACATTGATACCATTACAGAAAACTGGTCGTCGGCTTTTAAAACTAATCTTATCTACCAACAATTAAAAGATTCTATTTTTAGTGAAGAAAGCAATTTAAAGAATAAAGAATTGATTTTAAAATATCAAACCGAGGTAAGTGAAAAACAAAGCATTTTATTACAAAAAGAAAAAAAGGCAATATCTAATTATCTTATTTTATCAATCATTTGCTTAATTCTATTGGCTTCATTAGCATTTTTATTGTATCGAACTAATAAACGAATTAAGCAGTTTTCAGCATTTAAAGATGCTATAATAACTATTGTTTCTCATGATTTAAGAAGCCCTTTGATTGCTTTACAAGATCTTAATAGTTTAATAAGTTTGTATTTAAGGAAACAAGAGTTTGACAAAATTGAACGGTTAGCTAATGATTTAGATATAACGTCGTCTAACATCAATAATCTATCTACCAATTTGTTGATTTGGGCAAAAGAAAATAACAATCAAACCCATACTCTAGTATTAAATAAGCAAGCTAATGTTTTAGATATTGTGCATAATGTGAGTAATCTGTATCAGCAAATTTTAAAATCTAAAAACATAAAAATTACCATAAATAACGATAACTTACAGGAGCCTTTGCAAGCAAGCGAGTTTGTATTAGAACTAATTTTGCGTAATTGGATAGATAATGTGATTAAACATTCAAAGCCAAGTAATATTGAAATATTAGTACAAAATGGCTATCCTCAATTATGTTGTAAAGAAGATGGAAAATTAAATAATGATGATTTATTTAAAATAAACAGCAAAATCAAAAAAGCAAGTAGTATACAGTTTTCTACAGAAGAAGGCTTAGGCTTAAGTTTGATGGCTTATTATGCCAATAAAATTGGTTATACAATTGCATTGCAAAAGCAAAACGACGAAAATCAATTTTCAATTGGTTGGCAATAATTTGCTAATTATTGCTTTTTAAGTATTTATCTGCTAAATATTTTCGAACATTTAAATTATTAATTCTTCCAATTGGCAGTTCATAGCCGCCAATAATTTTTACAGTTTCTAAATTGTTTTTAAAACCTTCAATATGTGTTGTATTTATACAATAGCTTCTATGTATTTGTAAAAAGTTTTCGTCAAGTTCTAATATAAGTTTTGTGAGTGATTTTTTTAACACAAAATCTTTTTGAGCAGTTTTTATGTGACAGTAATTTCCTTTTTGTTCAACAAACAAAATGTGAGAGAGTGGCAGTTTAAATCGTTCATTTCTACTTCCTTTTAATTCTATGGTTTGTTCAGTAAGTTGTTTTTTATTAAACTGCTCGCAAATATTTTCTATGGCACTTCTTAGTGTAAGTTTGTTTACAGGCTTTACTAAATAAAGAGCTTTCTTAAATCTATGAGTTTGTTTATAGTGCATCTCTTTATCGCTAACAGTGAGAATCACTGTTGGAATTAGCCAAAATGACGATTTATGTTCAAATACCTTAAAAACGGTTTCATTTTCTAATAAAATGTCTGTAATAATTAAATCTACTTTATTGTTTTCTAAAAAATTAATAGCTTGTGTAGCGTTTTCTACACACGAAATTTTCTTGATGTCAATTTCATCTAGCATAGCAATTATTTTGCTTTGCCATAAACCGTCATCTTCAATTATAAGTACATTTATCATGAAGCTAATTTGTTAAGCATTATAGTTTTATGCAATTATGGTTATAATTTTTATTATTGATTATATTAACTTGTACTCGAGCGTAAAAAAAAGTACATCAATGTAGTTATATCTCCTTGTTAATCAATAGTAAAATGAAATAACCTTGTTTAAACAGTATTACAGGTTTTTTATAGTTTTCGTAATTGTTTATCACAATTATTATGTAATGCCGATTACGAATTTTGTGCCAAAAAATAATTATAGTTAAATTACATTATACGCATGGTTTAATTTTTTTGGAAATATATAGGTTTGGCTATATTGTTTGGTACTAAGTTTTGCATTTGTCAATCAAAAACAACGTTCGTAACCAATGCATTAATTAATTTAACAATTCAATCTTTTATTTGTAGTGGAATCTAATACCTCTGAGCCGTTCTCCTGTAATAACAACCTGTTTAGTTGTAACCTAAGAAATTTATAAAGTTGGAACTTTTTGATATGGCAATATCAAAAGTATGAGAATGTTGGTACGCTAATTGCGTTATGCAACCCTGTATCAATCATTGGTAAAGGAATGTTGTAAGAATTACGTTTTTGGTGTGTTTAGTTAATCAAAAATTGTAATAAATAAGGATTGGTTTAGAAATTAAAAAGTATTTCGATAACAAACAATAAATTCAAATGAAGTTAAATCAACAAAAAACAAGCAGATGGCAAAAGATACTAAGTATTGTTTTGCTGTTTATGCTTACTGCTACAGTGCTTCAAGCACAAATCACAGGTGCTGTTTTTAGAGACTTTAATGGCAATGGTGTTAAAGACACAAACGAGCCATTGGTATCTGGAGTAACCGTAAGAGCATATAATACTGCAGGTACTCTGTGTGGTACAACTACTACTAGTGGTACTACTTCGCCCAACTATTCTTTAACAGGATGCAGCACGGGACAAGTAAGGGTGGAGTTCTCTATTCCAGCAAATGGAAATTGTGTAAATTCTGGAATAGATTTTTCTTCTTTTGCTGGTTCTGATAATGCTTCATCAGTACAATTTGTAAATGGCAATAGTACAGGTGTTGATTTTGCGTTGCATAATCCTAATGATTATAATC
>JBMLOR010000051.1:0-2339 GCA_049242865.1 Chitinophagaceae bacterium
GGTACAGGTGATGTTGCATTTAAAGATAATGGAGATGGTAGTTATGATATTTTTTACTTAGCTACAAATAATGCTATAGCTTGTGTAAGAACTGCAACTACTTTACCTGTAGAATTTAGCAACTTTACTGCTAGTTTAAAAAGCAACACAGTAGCATTACAATGGACAACTGCAAACGAAATAAACAATCTTGGCTTTGATGTTGAAAAATCAATTGATGGTGAAAAATTTGCAAGTATTGGTTTTGTTAAGGCTAGTGGCAATAATAATGGTAGTACTTACAATTTTAATGATGAAAAATTAAACAACAAATCAGGAAAAGTTTTTTATAGATTAAAGCAAGTTGATAAAGATGGCAAGTTTAGTTATTCTAAAACTGAGGCAATAACAATAAATACAATTAAAAATTTTAGCTTTCAATTGAGTGAAAATCCAGTTAGAGGAGACATTAAATTAGTATTGCACAATGAAACTGAGGGCAAACTACAAATTATTGTAAGCAATAGCAACGGACAACAAGTATATAATCAACAATTACTTGTAAAAAAAGGCTCTACAAATGCTGTAATTCAAGCAAATAACTTAAAATCTGGAATGTACTTTATAACTATTACAAATGGTAGTGAAAAGCAATCTGCGAATTTTATAAAATAGTTTACATGCTTTTAAAAAAAATAAGCATCTCAATTTGAGATGCTTATTTTTTTAACATTTCTTTAATGAACTAAATTTTTAGAACATTGTTTAATAAAGTGTAATTGAAAACTCAATTATAAATTTTTAAACTTTTTGTTTTAAAGTATGTTATAAACAAGAATAATTTTTTTTCTCATAAGCAGTTAGTTTTGGTTGAGGTCTCGATTTTTATCGAGACCAATTTTTTTTAGCCTTCCCAAGCACCCAATCCTTCCCTAGTTACTTCGTATGGTTCATTTGTACAATCTACTATTGTTGAAGGAATAAATCCTCCAATACCACCATCAATTACAATATCAACCTTGCCTTTAAAGTTTTCGTACATTAAGCTTGGATCGGTATATTCTTCAATCATTTCACCTGGCAAACTAGCACTTAAAATTGGATTGCCTAAACTTTCAACTATAGCATTAGCAATATTATTATCAGGAACCCTTAATCCAATTGTGTTTTTCTTTGAATTTAGAATTTTTGGAACCTCTTTGCTAGCAGGCAAAATAAAAGTAAATGGTCCTGGCAAATAATTTTTTAGTATTCTATAGAGTGGTGTTGAAATACTTTTGGTGTATTTGCTTAAATCACTCAAATCGTAGCACACAAAACTAAGGTTTGCTTTTTGGGGAGTAATTTGCTTAATACTACACACTTTTTCAATGGCTTTATGGTTAAAAATATCACATCCCAAACCATAAATTGTATCTGTAGGATAAATAATTATCCCTCCATCTTTAAGGCATTCTACTACAGTTTTTATATGCCTTTGATTTGGATTGTCGGGGTGTATATGAAGTAACATACTTGAAGGTATAAAAAAACCGCCATACTAGGCGGTTGTTGAAGATAATTTTTTTCTATCACATCATTTTTGATTTTTTAATAGTAAACACTCCTACAAGTGTTGATACTACAATCAAAAATATCAAACCATAATAATCATCAATTGGCACAAAAGGGTCGCCACTACCAGAACCTCCAGTTGAACCTCCACTAGGGTTTGGTGGTGCAGTTACAATTGTTGGTGCACTTGTCCTAGCACTAGTAACTGTAACTTCTCCAACACTTGATGATTTAGCGGAACCTCCATTATTAGTACCTGAACTTACAGAAGGATTTACATATTGTTGTGTTATGATTTCTGTATTATTGTTTGGACCTCCTTTTGCCAATGCATCTTGTGTATTTGCTTCTTCAGAATTAAAATTATTAGGTACATTATCATTTTTGTTCTCTAATAAACCCATTCCTTCCACAGATGCTATATCTTGTGACTTACTCGTACTTGGTGCAATAATACTAGCGTCTATTCCATTGTTTAGTCTATCATTATTTGCATAACCTTCAGTATTATAATTTATATTCTGCCCATCATTAGTAGGTTGCATGTTATTTTCTTCACTGTTACTAACATAACCAATTCCACTAGAAACAGGTAATGCTTGTATATTGTTTTTATGAATTCCAAATAATATGGCTGCAGATATAGCCAAACTCCAACCTGTTACTTTGTAAATTGACTTTTTCATTTTTTATGTTGTTTATCACTTGTATCTAAAGATACCAAATGTGTGAAGTGTAATTTTTTTTAAGAAGCTAAACGATATACATTGAAATTTTTAGTACATCGTTTAGCTAATATTTTTTAT
>JBMLOR010000052.1:0-3555 GCA_049242865.1 Chitinophagaceae bacterium
GTGCCTACAGATTTGGGGTATAAATTGCTACTTAAAAAAATGCCTGGTAAAAAGCTTTCGAACCTGTCTGTACTTTTTGTAATACCTAGTGCTGCACCACTTGTATTAGCAGCTACTTTACTAACTTTAGCCACAATTTTTTGAAAAAAACTGCCACCCGATTTTTTTTCTTCTTGTTTGGGTGCAGTACTATCTGTTGTTGTAGTTTCTTCTTTTTTCTTTTTCCAGAATTGGGCTTGTGTATTACTATAAACTGAAAACGTAATAAGGCTTAGAAGGAATAATCTTTTCATGGTAAATAATTTTAATGCAAATTGTAAAAAATTGATGGCCTGTATATACCGTACAAATGGTATTTTATACTTGAGTAAAAAATAAAAAGGGCTGCCTCAACTATGTGAGAGCAGCCCAAGATTACCCCTTGAAATTATTGCTTAATTACTTTCCCTAATTCTATAGTTTTATTATTATCTAAAATTTGATATAAATAAGTTTGGCTTTGCAGTTTATCACTAGAAATGATGTTTGTGCCAGTAGCTAAAACTCTTTGCAGTACAAGTTTTCCTGAAATATCCATCAATATCAATTGCAAGTTTTTAAGGTTATTATTTTGAATGATGAAGTATTGGTTAAATACAGTTGGATAAACTTGAATTTCTTTGCTTATCTTTTCTTCTATTAATACCACATTGCTGTAAGCTATGTTGCCTTGCTTATCTATTACTTTAATTCTATAATAATTTTTGCCTGCAGTAATATCATCTACATACAAACCAATTGCAACAATGGCTTGTGTGTGAATTGTTTTAAACTCTTTTGCATCATTTGATTTTTGTATTTCAATAGTTGTAGCATTTGTAGCTATAATATTCCAATTGAGCTTGCTTTTATTTTCTTGTTTTGAAACAGAAAGTTTAATGGAAGAAATAGGTAATGTTGTGTTTGAAATACCAATAGCAAAATCAGAAAATGAGCTAATATTTGTTGCACTACTAGTAATAGCTCCTGAAACTGCACTAGCTGCTTGATAAGTTCCTGCACCTTGCCATGCTGTTGTACTATTATCTCTTTTTATTACTGCATATTTATCAACTGTTGATGTGTTTGTACTTCCTCGTAAAGTAAACGATGCATCGTAAGTTGAGCCAGCTGTTAAAGGTAATGCTGCGTTAATCGTCCACATGCCTCCATTTAATGTGCTAGAAATCCCTTGGCCATTAACTATACAAGTTGTTGCATTTGGCGTAGTGCCAGAAACGGTTGAACTAAAACTGGCTGTGATATAATTAGTTTGTGTAGTGTTTTTTATAGTGATAGTTGCTGGCTGAACATTGCTTGAATTTCCTAAAGGAAAGGTTATAGCAGTGTTAGGAGTTGCTTTTGCAGTAATACTTCCACCAACAAACCTTGCTGGCGACACAAAGGTTAAGTTGCTATCTACATAAAAAAACTGTGTAGTTGTTTGAGAAAAATCTAAGTTACCTTTTAAAATATTTAAAGCAGTGGCAGCTTTGCAATCTGTGAAATAAATATTATCAGTAGCATTAAAAAGATTAATTACAATTTTATTATTTCCTGTTCTTACTAAGTTGTAATACATGCCATCAATACTATTTAATGTTATGGTGCCATTGCCAATTATTTGAGCATTGTTTGTATTGTTTGCACTCCAAATATTGTAGTTGCCAGCAGAGCCACTAAAGTTGTATCTATAAGTTAGTTTTCCTTCATTTTCTATTAATCCGTTTACAATAAAAAATGGACTTAAAAAAATATCAATTGCAGAACCAATTTTTAGGAATCCACATTTTGCATAAGATGCTGTTGCGGTGTTATAAAAATCTGCATTGGTGTTTGGATAATTTGTAGCACCATTTAATAAATGCACATTAGATGAATCTGTTGGTATTCCATTTGTCCAATTGCTTGCTGTAAACCAAGAACTATTGGTAGCACCAGTCCAAACAGTTGTATGCCTTTGTGGCAAACTAGCAGGTGTAAATTGTAGTAAGCCTTGATATTGTGTAGTAGTAGTATTTAAGTTAGCATTGCCATTGCTAAAGTTTAAAGCTACATTTCCTCTATTATATAGCATTACAAACTTTCCATTATTGGTAACATGAAATCCACTTAAAGGCATTGTAACATTAGAGGCTAAACTTGCAACCTCAACAATACTATCAGGCACGCCAGCATTATTTATTCTAAGCATATACAAATAGTTAGTACCAGCTTTTGCAATATGTGTTTTAGTTGTTGTGCCTATAGTAAAATCAACAGCTGCACTTTGTCTAATGGCTAATACATACACATTGCCATTGCCATCTATATTAGAAATATTATTTATAAAACTATAGGCACTCCAAATTGGCTTTGCTGTTTTTAGCTCGGCTTTAAAAACGTTATAATCTTTATTACAATATTTTGGTATAAAAGGATGATTGCTATAGCCACTGTTATTGTTGTACACCAAACCACCAGTCATTATTATATAGCCATCTTTTGTAACGTTTACAGATTTGGGAGCAAAATTCATGTCGGTTTTAAACCAATTTGTATTGCCACTACTATCTAAAGAAAAGTGTATTTGAAAAAGGTTTGCAGTAGTAGTATAGTTTACAGCATTTAAAGTAACTAATGTAGTGTTACTATTGTCTGATGTACCAACAAAAAAAGTATTACCAGCATCATCTGCCCAATTGCTATTGCTTGCATTACCTAAGGTATAAGCAGTTCCATTTTGAGTTAAAGATTTGTTCCAAATTTCGTTACCATCAAAATCTAGCCTTCTCATTTTTAATCCTTGTACACAAAAAATTCCAGCATTTGTTTCGCAAATTGAATTTATTCTTGTTGCACTAGAAAGTGCAGGAAGTGTAGCATCAAAAGTCTTTACCCATAAGCTATTTCCTGTACTTCCATCTACTTTAAAAATAATTCCAGCAGATTGATAGGCTGAGCCTGTAGAAATGCCATTGCCTAAATCGTAATTGGTGTATGCACTATTAAGTAAACCAGAAATTAAAACAGAATTGCTATCTTTTGTAAGGCACATATTGAACATTCTTATTCTAATTTCTTTACTCCAAGTTATAGTTCCTGTATTATTATATTTTACTAAGTAATTATCATAAGCAGTATTAGTATAAGTTGCACTACCAATAGTTATAGGTGCAACTGCAGTAACCCAAACATAAATATTACCACTTCCATCAACCAAAGATTTTTTGGCTGTTGATTGTGTTCCAGCTCTTACACTCCAATCGTAACTGGCATATTGAGCATTTGCAAATTGAAATGATGCCATTGCAAATACTAAAAGGAAGTAAACTTTTTTCATACATTTTTATTTTGACTGCAAATTGCAACCAAACAAAAATGTATATATACCGTGTGTATGGTATTTTAAATTACTTTATGCTCATAAGCCCATTTTATTAGGCTGAGAATATTGTTGGTGTTGGTTTTGGCAAGAATATTTTTACGATGTGTTTCAACAGTTCTTATAGATATAAATAGTTGCTCGGCAATTTGTTTATTGCTTAAATCTTTTTC
>JBMLOR010000053.1:0-23667 GCA_049242865.1 Chitinophagaceae bacterium
AAGTTACCCAACCAGCAATTTTTATACATTCGGTTGCTGCTTTTAAAACTTTCGAAGGCGATGTCCCAAATATGGTTGCAGGTCATAGTTTAGGAGAATTTAGTGCTTTAGTAGCCAATAATACTTTGCCATTTGCAACAGCTTTAAAATTGGTTAGAATAAGAGCAAATGCTATGCAAAAAGCTTGTGAAGCTGAGCCTAGTACAATGGCTGCGATTTTACAATTGCCAGATGATGTTGTAGAAAATATTTGTAACGAAATTGCACAAGAAGCTGGCGAAATAGTTGGTCCAGCAAATTACAATTGCCCAGGCCAATTGGTTATTAGCGGTTCTATAAAAGGAATTGAAATTGCTTGCGAAAAATTAAAGGCTGCTGGTGCAAAAAGAGCATTAGTTTTACCAGTGGGTGGTGCTTTTCATAGTTCATTTATGATGCCAGCAAAAGAAGAATTAGCTGCTGCTATTAATGCTGCTGAATTTAATGTTCCAAGTTGCCCTGTGTATCAAAATGTTGTTGCAGCGGCTGTATCCAATCCATCAGAAATTAAAGAAAATTTAATAGCTCAACTTACTGGTGCTGTAAAATGGACTCAATGTGTGCAAGCCATGCATCAAGATGGAGCAACAGATTTCATAGAGTTTGGCCCTGGAAAAGTGTTGCAAGGATTAGTACAAAAAATTGTTAAAGATGTTACTGTTAGTGGCGTAAGTTAAAAAATATTTTTATGAATTTTACAAATAAAGTAGTAGTAGTTACAGGTGGAAGCGATGGTATTGGTAAAGCTTTGGTGGAGCAATTTTTAATGTTAGGTGCAAAAGTTGCAACATGTAGTAGAGGCTATGATAAATTGTATAGTTTGCAGCAAACAAATGCAGGAAAACCACTACTTATTCAAGCCTGTGATGTTAGTGTTGAAACAGAATGCAAATTGTTTATTGATAATGTTTTAAAAGCATATAACAAAATTGATATTTTAATCAACAATGCAGGAATATCAATGCGTAGTTTAGTGAATGATGTGCAGTTAGATACCATTAGAAAAGTAATGGATATCAACTTTTGGGGTACAGTGTATTGCACAAAATTTGCTTTACCATCAATTATTGAAAATAAGGGAACCATTGTTGGTGTTTCGAGCATTGCAGGATTTAGAGGCTTGCCTGGACGAAGCGGTTACAATGCCAGTAAATTTGCTGTGAATGGCTTTTTAGAATCGTTAAGAACAGAATTGCTACATAGTGGCGTAAACGTAATGTGGGTTTGCCCAGGCTTTACAACTTCAAACATCAGAAATGCAGCACTAAATAAAGATGGAAAAAGCCAAGGCGAAAGTCCAATGGATGAAGGTAAAATGATGAGTGCTGAGGAATGTAGTAATCATATTATTAAAGCAATTGACAAGCGTAAACGTACATTAGTGCTTACATTTACAGGAATACGAACAGTTTGGTTAAATAAATTATTTCCATCATTTGCCGATAAAATGGTGTATAAGTTTTTCTTTAAAAATGGCGAATTGGTGAAGTAATGTGTGATTTACGATTGATTGATGGATGATTGTTAATTGAGGATTGAAAATTTAGCGTTGAAAATTCATATAAAATTATCTTCCTTCCTAAATCTAATATCATAAATCTTAAGCATGCTTCGTCTGTCGAAAATCAACAAATCATAAATCGTTCAATTTTCAATAAAAAATGACCCCATTTTCACACCTTCACGTACATACTCAATACTCTTTATTGGATGGTGCAGCTAGTATTGATAGCCTGTACAAAAAAGCTATGCGAGATAATATGCCTGCTTTGGCAATTACTGATCATGGAAACATGTTTGGTGTGTTTGATTTTGTATCGCAAGCTTGGAAAAAAACAAAAATTGTTGGTAAAGACGAAAATGGAAAAGATATTGTAGAGCCAATTGTAAAACCAATTGTTGGTTGTGAATTTTATGTAGTGAAAGATAGGCATGCAAAGGCTTTTACTAAAGATCAAAAAGATGATAGATTTCATCAAGTATTATTAGCAAAGAATAAAATTGGTTATCAAAATTTAGTGAAGCTTACTTCTCTTGGTTACATGGAAGGTATGTATAGTAAATATCCAAGAATTGATAAGCAATTGATAGAACAATACCACGAAGGATTAATTGCCACTACTTGTTGTTTAGGAGCTTACGTACCACAAACCATTTTAAGATATGGCGAAGAAAAAGCTGAAGAAGAATTTAAATGGTGGCTAAACATGTTTGGAGAAGATTATTATGTAGAGCTACAGCGACATAATTTAAAAGAGCAAATTCAATGTAACGAGATATTATTAAAGTTTGCAAAAAAACACAATGTTGCCATTATTGCAAGTAACGATAGCCATTACACCGATCAAGATGATTATAATGCACACGATATTTTACTTTGTATAAATACAGGCGAAAAACAATCTACACCCGGCTTTGATGATATTGTAAATGATGATTTACACGTAAAAAACAAACGTTTCAAATTTCCTAACGATCAGTTTTATTTTAAAACTACTAAGGAAATGAAAGAACTTTTTTCAGATTTGCCCGAAAGCATTGATAATACCAATGCCATTGTTGATAAAGTTGAGATTCTTAATTTAAAAAAAGACATTCTTCTTCCTGCTTTTCCAGTTCCAAAGCAATATCAAATTCATACAAGTAATGAAGTTATTGGAAAAGATATCATTACTCCAGATGTAAATAACCAATGGGAATATTTAAAAGCAATTACTTACGAAGGAGCAAAATCTCGTTATGGAGAAATTGAAGAAACAACAAGAGAGCGAATAGACTTTGAATTGTTTACCATTAAAACAATGGGCTTTGCTGGTTATTTTTTAATCGTAAGCGACTTTATAAAGGCTGGCAGAGATATGGGCGTTTTTGTAGGTCCTGGCCGTGGAAGTGCAGCAGGTAGTGTTGTAGCATATTGTATTGGAATTACCAATATTGACCCCATAAAATATAATCTACTTTTTGAAAGATTCTTGAATCCAGATAGAAAGTCAATGCCCGATATTGATACTGATTTTGATGATGAAGGAAGACAAAAAGTAATTGATTATGTTGTTGATAAATATGGCAAAAATCAGGTAGCACAAATTGTTACTTATGGTACAATGGCTGCCAAAAGCAGTATCAAGGATGTTGCACGTGTGATGGATTTGCCTTTGCCCGAAAGTAATGCACTAGCCAAATTAGTAAGTGATAAACCTGGCACTGAGTTGCAACAAATTTTGCATGCACCACTTACAGAAAAGGAAGGTGAAAAAAGCCTTGAATCAAAAGGATACGTGCCCGAAGATATTGAGAATGCCAAGCGATTAAGAGAAATATACAATCTTGAAAACGATTTGCGAAGTACTGTTTTACACGAAGCAGAAAGATTAGAAGGAAGTATACGAAATACTGGTTTACATGCTGCAGGAATTATTATTGCACCAAAAGATTTAACTGATTTAATACCTGTGGCAACTTCAAAAGATGCTAACTTATTGGTTACTCAAATTGAAGGAAAAGTAATTGAAGAGGCAGGAGTAATAAAAATGGACTTTTTAGGTTTAAAAACCTTGAGTATTATAAAAACTGCTTTAGAACTCATCAAAAAAAATCACAATGTAGATATATCAATTGATGAAATTCCTTTAGACGATGAACGTACCTATCAGCTATTTCAAAAAGCAAATTGTGTTGGGGTTTTCCAATTCGAGGCACCACATTTAGTAAGCATTCTAAAAGAAATGCAACCAACAACATTTGAAGATTTAATTGCTTTAAATGCCCTTAATCGTCCAGGTCCAGCACAATATATTCCAAAATACATTAAACGTAAACACGGCAAAGAACCTGTTGAATATGACTTGCCAGAAATGGAGGAGTATCTTGCCGAAACTTTTGGAATCACAGTTTATCAAGAACAAGTGATGCTGCTTTCACAAAAATTAGCTGGTTTTACAAAGGGTAAGGCAGATGGTTTGAGAAAAGCTATGGGTAAAAAAGATAGGGCTACACTTGATGGAATGAAACAAGCTTTTATTGATGGGGCAACTGCTAAAAATCATCCACTAGATAAACTAGAAAAAATTTGGACCGATTGGGAAGCTTTTGCACAATATGCTTTTAATAAATCACATTCTACATGCTATGCTTTTGTAGCTTATCAAACGGCTTATTTAAAAGCTCACTATCCAAGTGAGTTTATGAGTGCAGTACTAAACCATGCAGGCAGTATTGAAAAAATTACATTTTTTATGGAAGAATGTAAACGTATGGGCATAAAAGTACTTGGGCCAGATATCAACGAAAGTATCAACGGTTTTTCGCCCAATAAAAAAGGAGAAATTAGATTTGGATTAGGAGGATTAAAAGGTGTAGGTGAAAGTGCTATTGATAATTTATTAGAGGAAAGAAATAAACATGGAATTTATAAAGATATTTTCGATTTTATAAAAAGAGTAAACCAAAGAAACGTAAATAAAAAATCGTTAGAAAGTTTGGCTTACAGTGGTGCTTTTGATTGTTTTCCTCAATTTCATAGAGCTCAATATTTTTTTGTGCCTGATGGAGATAGAACTACAGGAATTGAAAAAATTATTGGTTACGGTCAGGTTCAATCTAGCTTAAGCGTAGGTACAACAAATACATTGTTTGGAGATTTACCACAAGTAATGGATGTGCCACCACCAAAAATTCCAACTTGTGAACCTTGGACGTTAACGGATAAACTTCATCATGAAAAAGAAGTAACAGGAATGTATTTAAGTGGTCATCCTTTAGACCATTATAGGTTTGAATTACAACACTATAATATATTATCTATTGAAAATTTTAATGAAATTAAAGATAGTACAACCCTAGCCCAAGCAAGTTTAAATAAACCACTACGAATGGCAGGATTGGTAGTAGAAGCCAACCATAGAGTAACTAAAACAGGTAGAAATTTTGGGATTCTTGGTTTTGAAGATTTTAGTGGCAAAACCGAAATTGCATTATGGAGCGATGACTATGTTAAATATCAAAATTATTTAGAAAAAGGAAAGAATATTTTGGTGCAAGGATTTTTTAAAAGCAATTGGAAAGGAGATGGGTTTGAGTTTAAAGTTACTTCCATTAATTTACTTGAAACAGCAAAGCAAATGCTTACCAAGCAAGTAGATATAAACATTCATCCTGCTATGGTGAGTAAAGATTTTATATTGTTTATGGAAAAAAATTTAAAGCAAAATCCTGGTAAAACAAACTTAAAATTTAATGTTGTACATCCCGAAGAAAATATAAAAATTAGTCTAGTAAATAGTCAAAAAACTTTTACTATGAATGATGAAATGAGTAGTTATATAACAGATAATGCCCTTGAAGTAAAGGTGGAATTAATTAGTTAATATTTATCACACAGTTCACCCACTCATCATCAAAACTTGCATCATATTTTTTGTAAAAGTTTATAGCAGGTTCGTTCCATTCTAAAACTTGCCAACAAATGGCATTATAATTTTTTTCTTTTGCTTCTTGTTTTAAAGATTCCATTAACAAGGCTCCAATGCCTTTTCCTCTAGCTTCTTGAGTTACTAATAAATCTTCTAAATACATTCTTTGGCCTTTCCAAGTGCTAAATCTTACATAATACAAAGCAAATCCTAGTATAGTATTAGTTTCAGTTTCCTCAGCCACAAAAGCCCACCAAACAGGGTTGGTTCCAAAACCACTTTCAACGAAATGTTCTAATGTTACAGTTACTTCATTTGGTGCCTTTTCGTATTCAGCTAATTCGTGAACAAGTTCTAAAATTCTTGCACAATCGCTTGCAATTGCTTTTCTTGTAATAATCATAATAGTTATTAATTTCTTGGTTTAAAATGAAAATAAATTATATATAAGTGAGATGCTCATGTAATAAGCATGAAGCTAAAAATAATCTTTGGCACGAATATTGGAAAAAGTAACTAAAAAAAGATATGTTTTTACAAATAAGCTTTTTGTCGAATTTATTTCAGCAAGCACAAAATTCAATTGTGGCATTTGTTCCAAAGTTAGCAGCTGCTATTGCAGTTTATTTAATTGGTGCATTTGTTATAAAAAAAGTATTACACCTATGTAATAAATTATTAAACGCAAAAAACTACGATAAATCGTTACAGTCTTTTTTGCTTTCTTTAGTTAGAATTTTACTTACATTACTTTTAGTGCTAACAGTAATTGGAATGTTAGGAGTACCAACAAGTTCATTTGCTGCATTATTAGCAGGAGCTGGCTTAGCAATTGGTGCTGCTCTTAATGGTTCATTAGGAAATTTAGCAGGAGGTGTGATGTTATTAATTTTTAAGCCTTTTAAAATTGGTGATTTAATTGAGGCACAAGGAACAACAGGTACAGTTAAAGAACAAGGTATTTTTGCCACAACAATTTTAACGCCCGATAATAAACTCGTTTTCTTGCCAAATGGGGCTTTGTCAACTGGTATAATTTCAAATTACACAGCACATGGAAACTTAAGAGTTGATATAAATATTGCTATTGCTTTAGATGCTGATGTTAACAAAGCAAAACAAGTAGTTTTAGATGTTTTAAAAAATAATTCATTGGTTCTTCAAAACCCATTACCTGAAGTTCATGTACAAAAAGTTGCTGATGGTATGTGTACTTTAGCAATTCGTCCATATTCTAAACAAGAAGATTATTGGACTGTATATTTTGGTGTAACCGAGGCTGTAAAATTAGCATTTGCCGAATCAAAAATTGATGGTCCTGTGCCTACAAGATTAATCATTTCTAAATAGTTAAGGGGCGGATTTTTAATTTAGAGGCTTCAAAGTAGCATTTGAAGTCTCTTTTGTTTTTATACTCATTAAATAACTAGCCAATAAAAATCCTACTGCAAAAACAAAAATTCCATGTTGTCGTTCAAAACTATCATCAGTTATTAATGGAATTAATAAAATTAAACTATATAAGTTACTAAAGTTGTGCTTATTCTTATAAAATAAAAGCATACTTATACAAGCAGAAAACAAAATCACTCCTATAACTCCCATAGCAGCATAATAAATAAGAAACTGATTTGTAGTAATAAACATTTCATAAGGTTGTGATAAAGGATGATATTGTTGGTGCCATGCCTCAATATTTGTTTTTAAATCGCCAAAGCCAACTCCATATAAAGCATGATTGCTCCCAATGCTTATTGCAGCTTTCCAAGATAAAATTCTTGCACCATCACTTAAACCACTTATAAAATTTCCATTTTTAATATTTTCAATATCATAAAAAATATAGCCAACTCTATTTTTAAAACTTTGGCTAGTTGTAAATAAGATGATTATTAAGCCTATGCATATTGTTAGTGCTATAATTGTTTGTTTGGTATACTTTTTTAAATATGCAAGCGTAAGAAAAATAATGGCAACATACAAGCACAAAAGGCCTGTTTTAGCAGCTAAAATGTGCAAGAAAATAAATGAAAATACCAAGTAAATAATGCTGCTTTTTTTTAATAATTTATGATTAATATATTTAACTGAATGAAATACAAGCAGCATGCTTATTACTATTAACCAACTAAATCGTATGTGGTCGCCACCAAAATATATGGGCATTACTTTGGCTCTTTTGTATGCCTCGTTTATAAGGTTATAATTACTGATATAATTAATTAGTGATAAAACTATCGATACTGAAATGCACGCACATAAGCTAATTAATACAACTTTAAACTGTGTTTTATTTAATACATTCTTAAGCGGAATAGCCATGATTAGCAATGGTAATTTTACAATGCTTCGTTGCCAAGCTTCTTGTGCATTAGAACTCCAAAAAATTGAAAAAAACGAAAGAGAAACTAATACAATTAAGCAAAAATTAAAAATCGAAAATTTGCCATAGCCAATAAAATATCCTATACCACAAATGCTAAGTATACTTATCGATATACTTAGCAATGCATTACTTACAAAACTTCCAACAATGGCCAATAGCAAACAATAAAAAATAATAGAAATAAAATGTAATGGCAGTTTTTGTGTAAACATTTAGGCTAATGTATGGCATTGCTTTATATTAGCAGCTAAATGTGGGATAATTTATTACAATACATATCTGAAGGTAATATAAAGCAACTTGCACGAGCTATAAGTTTGGTTGAAAATGAAGTTGATGGATATGAAAACTTTTTAACAAGTTTGCCCAACTCTTCTAAAAAAATTATTGGTATTACAGGCCCCCCAGGTGCAGGTAAAAGTACTTTGGTAGATGCATTAATATCAGAAATTGTTGATCAAAATAAGTCAGTAGCTGTTTTATGTATTGATCCTTCTTCGCCTTTTAATTTTGGAGCTTTGTTGGGCGATAGAATTAGAATGAGTGAATGGTATAATCATCCAAAAGTTTTTATACGAAGCTTAGCTACAAGAGGTAGTTTAGGTGGATTGCATCCAAAAATTTTAGAAATTACTGATGTAATTAAACAAGCCCCTTACGATTTTATAATAGTTGAAACGGTAGGCGTAGGACAAAGTGAAATTGAAATTGCAGGTTTGGCAGATACAACAATTGTAACTTTAGTGCCAGAGGCAGGTGATGAAGTTCAAACTATGAAAGCAGGCTTAATGGAAATTGCTGATATTTTTGTAGTAAACAAAGCTGATAGACCCGAAGCTGATTTATTTGTAAAGAATTTAAAAAACATGCTTGCACCTGCATTTAATAAGGACATAGAAATACCCATTTTAAAAACAATTGCTTCAAAAAAAACAGGTATTGATGCCTTATACAATTCAATCATAATCAATCAAAACATTCATTCAAAAAGCGAAAAATACTTTTACTTATTAGCTCAAAAAGCTTATCACCTCATTCAACAAAAAAGAATGGAAACTGTAAATAAATCTGATTTGTATAAACTAATTGAGCAACAAAGTATACTTCCCAATTTTAATATTTATAAATTTATAAAACAATTTTAATGAACAACGAAAAATTACCAAAAGCATTTGCATTGCAGCCAACAGCTGTAAAAGTTGAAAAAGATAAAACTTATGCATGGTGTACTTGTGGATTAAGTGCAAAAAATCCTTTATGTGATGGTGCACATAAACAATTAGCTGTTGAAGAAAACGGCGAAACAGTTATGCCATTTAAAAGCTTAAAATTCACTGCACAAGAGGATGGTGAAGTTTGGCTTTGTAATTGTAAACAAACAAAGAATCCTCCATTTTGCGATGGAAGTCATAACCAATTAAAATAAACCTTATGTCAAAATTTTTAAGCATCAGTACAAAAGCCCCAAAATCTCTTAATAAAGAAAAAATAAAAGCAAAAACAGCCAAGCTTTTGGAGGAACTAGATGAATTACAAAATTTATTGTTTGCCGAAGGTAAACATAGCGTTTTAGTTGTAATTCAAGGAATGGATGCTAGTGGAAAAGACGGTGCCATAAAAAATATTTTTGGTGGATTAAATCCACAAGGGGTACAAGTTAAAAGTTTTAAAGCACCAACAGCTGAAGAGTTGAGTCATGATTTTTTATGGAGAATACAGCAAAATACACCTCCAAAAGGTATGATTCATGTGTTTAATCGTAGTCATTACGAAGACATTTTAATTACAAGGGTGCATAAATGGTGTGATGATAAGTTAGCAAAAAAAAGAATGAAAGCTATTAATGATTTTGAAGATTTGTTGGTACACCACAACAATACTCATATTCTTAAATTTTATTTACACGTATCGCCAGAGGAGCAACAAGAAAGATTGCAAGAAAGAATAAAAGATCCTCGTAAAATGTGGAAATACAATGCAAAAGATTTTGAAGAAGCCAAACTTTGGAAAGAATATATGGCTGCTTATGAAGACTGTTTTGCTAATTGTAACAAGATACCTTGGACAATTACTCCTGCTGATCAAAATTGGTATAAAGAGTACATTATTGCCACTAATCTTTATAATTTGCTCAAAAGTTTAAACATGCAATATCCCGGTTTAAAAAAATAGTTTTTGTTTTTTTTAACATTTGGCAAGATATTTGGATTATCTAAAAAAAATATATTATGGGAATGATTAAAGAATTTAAAGAGTTTGCTCTTAAAGGAAATTTAGTAGATATGGCTATTGCCTTTGTAATGGGTGGTGCTTTTGGTAAAGTTACTACTGCGTTTATTGAAGGTATGGTTATGCCACTAGTAAGTTTAGTTACAGGTGGGGTAAATTTTAACGAAAAAGTTATAATTCTTAAAGAGGCAACTAAAGATGAAGCAGGCAAAGAAGTTGCTGCTGTTGTTTTTAAATATGGGGCATTTATTACAGTTGCAATTGAGTTTTTAATTGTAGCATTTGTAATGTTTATGGTAATTAAAGCCATGAATGCCGCTAAGAAAAAAGAGGCTGAAGCTCCAGCAGCTCCTCCAGCACCTACTGCAACTGAAACATTGTTAGCAGAAATTAGAGATGCTTTAAAAAAATAAATAATCGTTATTGGTTATAAAAAAAGAGTTGCTTTTGCAACTCTTTTTTTATATAGAAAATAATTTTTTTTCGAATAATGAATTCTTAATAGCACTTAAAATAATCAAAAGGCTCTAGGCAATTATTGCATTTATATAAAGCTTTACAAGCTGTACTTCCAAATTCACTAATAACAATTGTATTGGTGCTATTACATAGAGGACATTCTACACCATTTTCAACAATTATATTGTGTTTGCTTTTTGGTGGAGCAATGCCGTATTGTTTTAGTTTTTGCTTGCCAATTTCAGTAATATCTTCAGTACTCCAACTTGGGTTTAATATTAAATTTACCTGTACTTTAGAAAATCCTACTTGAAGTAATTCAAGTTTAATGTTCATTGCAATGGCATCCATGGCAGGGCAAGCAGTATAAGTAGGTGTAATGTTTATTAAAATTTCATTGTTGGGAAGTAACTCAATATGTTTTACAATTCCTAAATCAATGATAGATAATACAGGTATTTCAGGATCGTTGATGCCTGATAAAATTTCCCAAATTTTAGCGGTTGATATTTGTTGTAAATGCTCCATTTTACCAAATTGCATTTGGATGTTCTCTATGCACTTGCTGCATTTCTTGCAATAATTGCGTTAAATGGTGTGTATGTGTAATTTCTTGAATTGGCGAAATTTGTAATTCGTCGTTTTGTATTAAATTCAAAAAAATTTGTTCTTTTTGCTCAAAATTATTTTGGTAAGATGAAATAGTGTTTTTTAACACAGCTTCGTGATTAATATTAAAATTATTTTTCATATTATCATCGAACCACTTATTTGTTAAAAAGTTTGTTGTATAAATAGATAAATCATTACAAGCAGCTATCAATTTTTGCAAACTTTCGGGAGTGCCAAAGTAAAACCTTAACAGCCATTCTTTACTCCATCTTACATGATAAGTAGTTTCTTTTAAATGCTTTATGGCTAATGCTTTTAAATTTTCATCTTTGCAATTTTTCGAAATTAAATCATACAATTGATAATAATAATTGGCTACAAAAAATAAACGTGCAATGGTTAAAGCAAAATCTTTGTTGGGTAATTCTACTAATTTTTCATTTAAAAATTCTTCAGCATTTCTTAAATAAGCTAGGCTATCTTCTGTACTATTATCTTCTAATTGCTCACAACATAGTTGATAAAAATTTCTGGCTTGCCCCAACATGTCTAATGCAATATTAGTGATTGCAATATCTAATTCTACATTTGGTGAATGTCCACACCATTCACTAGTTCTATGGCTAAGAATAAGTAAATTATCTGCATGGTGTAAAAGAAACTGAACGTAAAAATTATCTTTATTCATATTTGCAATCGTTAGATAACTATGTTAAAACAAGACTTTGCCTTAAAAGTTTGTTTTTTTAGTTTAAGTTGTAGCAAGCAGTTGGTTTTTTATAGAAAAAAGCAAAATTATTTTGCATTAATTAATATTTCAACGCAAAACTTTCAATTTCACCATTTCAACTTTTGTGTCACTTACATTGAGTATATCAAATTGATAATTTTTGATGATGATGCTTTCTTTTCTTTTAGGAATAGCCTCATACTCAGAAATAATATAACCACTTAAGGTTTCACTTCCTGCATCTTCAGGGAATGTAAGGTCAAACTTTTCAATTAAATAATCCAATTCTAATCTGCCACTTAAAATAAATTCGGTATCGCTTATTTGTTTTTCAACAAATTCTTCAACATCGTGTTCGTCTTTTATTTCGCCAAATATTTCTTCCAATAAATCTTCCATCGTTATAATTCCTGCGGTGCCACCAAATTCATCTACCACCCAAGCAACACTTCTACGTTCTTTGGTGAATTTAGTAATTAAATCGCTAGCCCCCATAGTTTCAGGAATTACTGAAATTGGCAATAAAATATCATTAATGCTCGATGGTTTTTTGTATAAATCTAATTGGTGAATGTAACCTTTTATTTCATCTATGGTGTCATCCCAAACAATTAATTTGCTCAGTTTAGTTTGTATAAAAAGTTTAGTAACCTCTTCTATAGTTGAGTTTATGTCAACACCTTCAATTTCTGTTCTTGGTACAAGGCATTGTCTAACTTTTACAGTTGGTAAACTCATAGCATTTTTTAGTAATTCTTTGCTATGTTCTGGATTATCAGGAACGTCTTCTGTGTTTTGGGCAATAAAATGTTCTAAATCAACGTGGCTAAAAGCTTCGGCTTTACTTTTTACATTTACATTAAATAAATACTTTAAAATCCAATTACTAATGTTTACCAAAAATGCAGCAACTGGACTTAATATCTTATAAAATAAATTGGCAATTGGAGCAAAAATTGTAAGCAGCATGTCGTTTTTTGCCCTAAAAATTGCTTTGGGTATATATTCTCCAATTACTAAAACTACAATGGTAGATAGTACCGAATCAATGATAAGTCTTATAAATTTATTTTCAATTTTAAAAGGAATCCAAAGTGAATGGTGAAGCAATTCACTAAATAGCAAGCCATAAATAACTAAAAAAATGTTTAAGCCAACTAGGCACGAGCTTATAAATTTAGTAGGCTCCTGCATAAAGTTGCTGAGTATAATACCGCTGCTTTTTCCTTGCTTTTTTTTAAGCTCTATACTCAACCTATTTACACTCACAAAAGCAATTTCATAGCCTGCAAAAAAACCTATGAACACTAGTGTAAGTGCAATATAACCAATGGTGTAAAGAATATCCATATAAACGAAATTACTGATTTTATACAACTATTTTAACGAAAAATAGTAATGGTGCAAAAATTATCTATATTTATAAAAATTAAACATTTGTATTTAGAAACTTCACTTCAAAATATTTCCAAGCTAGCCGAAGAAAATGAAATTGAAAACACCCAATTTATTAATCATTTATTGCAAATGGATAAGGATTGGATTGACACTCAAACTCAACAATTAAATTCAACTATTGAATTAGCGATTGATTGCACTACCTGTGGAAATTGCTGTAAAACATTGATGATAAATGTAGAGCCTAAAGAAGTGGAAGTTGCAAGTGCTTTTTTGGCAGAAACAACTAAAGATTTTAAAGATAAATTTATTGAGCAAGGGAGCAGTGGGCAAATGATTATGAACACAATTCCATGCCACTTTTTAGAGAATCAAAAATGTAGTATTTATGAAGCTAGATTTAGTGGTTGTAAAGAGTTTCCTGGATTGCATTTGCCTAATATTAAGGCAAGGCTATTTACTGTAATGATGCACTATAACAGGTGCCCAATAATTTTTAATGTAGTGGAGCAATTAAAGCAAAATGTACATCAATTAAACCAATAATTTACCTCTAAACCCTCTTGATGCATAATAAGATGAAGCCCCATTGTGGTAAATAAAAACTCTTCCAAACCTAAAATCACCAAAAAGTGCCCCATCTAAGTTTCTTAAAGTTTCTGGTGTTTTAATCCAACTAGATGTTTTGGTATCAAAGTTTTCTAGCAATTGTAACTGCTGATATTCTTGTTCATCTAACATTTCAATCCCAATTTCATTAGCCCATTCAATAGCACTTTGCTTTGGTTTAAATTCTTTTCGAGCTTCTAAAGCATTTTTGTCGTAGCAACAGCTTCTTCTACCTATTGGCGACTCTTTGCTACAATCTACAAATGCAATTTTTTTTGTTGATTTATCTATGCCAATTACATCAGGTTCGCCTCCTGTATTTTCCATTATTTCTAAAATTTGCAATGACTTTTTATTTTTTAGAAGTCTATTTTCAACATCTTCCCAAATTATGTTTTTATGACGATGCATATTAGCCTCAAATCTATTTCTTAAAATATCCATCAATTGTTTTGATGGTTCATGTATATTTCTTGTCATATTATTATTTCAAAATAATTAATAAAAATAAAAAATCATACCAACAACTTTGCTATTATTTTTACCCCGTTACTTTTTATTCATCAGAATCAATAGTCATGCGATTTGTAAAGTACTTTTTTTTGTTTTTTGTTTTGGTGGCAGCAGCTGCTATTTGGTTTGTACTAATAGGCAATAAAGCTAGTTTTAATCAAAAAGAAAAAAAAATTATCATCACCGATGTTGCTAATAAAGATAATTTACTAGCACTTTTAAAAGACGAAGGATGTTTTAGTAATTCTTTTTGTTTTGAATTGTTGGCCAATAACATGAATGTTTTTGAAAAAGTAAAGCCAGGAAAATTTGTTATTAAAAATGGAACTACACCATTGCAATTAGCTCGATTATTAAGAAACAATCAACAAGCAAGTGTTAAACTAGTTATCAATAAAATTAGAACTCTTGGCGATTTTGTTCAGCTCATCTCAAAGAACTTTGATAAAGATTCAGTATTAATTAATAATGAGTTTAACGACTTCTTTAACAACAATAGTTTAGGAGTAAATGCTAGCAATTTTCAAGCCTACATTATTCCAAATACTTATGAATTTTTTTGGAATTCAAGTGTAGAAAAGATTATGAAAGTACTGATTGATGAACAAGAAAAATTTTGGCAGCAAAATAATCGACAGCAGTTGTTAACTCAACTAGGTTTCAATAAAATTGAATTAATAACAATTGCTAGTATTGTTGAAGAAGAAACAAATTATAATGCTGAAAAGGGCAATATCGCTAGCGTTTATATCAATAGACTTGATAAAAAAATGAAATTAGGGGCAGATCCCACAATAAAATTTGCATTAAATGATTTTACTCTAAAGCGAATTTTAAATATCCACTTACAAGTTTCATCTCCTTATAATACTTATAAAAATGCTGGTTTGCCACCTGGCCCAATTTGTACACCAAGCATTAAAACTATTGATGCAACTTTAAATGCTCCTCGCACTAATTATTTGTTTTTTGTAGCTAGTGACAAATTAAATGGTACACATATTTTTACCACCAATTATTCAGAGCATGAGCAATATGCTAAGCTTTATAGAGAAGCAGTAACTAAATTTTTAGCAACAAAAAAGTAAATTTGTTTTGATAGATTTTAAAAATATCATACGTCATTCGGCACCAATAAATTTTATTAGGGCTAAAAGCAAAAAGCTTATAGTGCCTGGTTTTCAAGGATTGCCTTTGTACGATGTGGTAAAATTTTTCTTTGAGCAAATTAACAAACGTGGGCTAAACGAAAGGGCTGCAGCTATATCATTTAACTTTATTATGGCAATTCCGGCAGGATGTATTTTTATGTTTACATTAGTACCTTATTTACCCATTGCCAAACAATTTAATGTTGAATTGCTAAAGCTTACCAAAGAACTAACCCCTAATCAAAGTACTTATTTTTTTATTAAAGAATTTTTAGACGATTTTTTTGATACACAACGAGGTGGATTATTATCGTTTGTTTTTGTTTTAGTTTTATTTTATTCGAGCAATGCCATGATGGGTATAATAAGAGCTTTCGATAAATCTATAGCAGATAAAACAGGTTGGTTATTTCACAAACGTTGGAGAGCCATAAAGCTAACTTTTATTCTTTTTTTATTGTTAATTGCTTCAATTTTAATATTAATTGGTCAAGAACAATTGGCTATTTTACTAAAAAAAATATTCCACATGAAGAAAAAAGCTAGTCTTTGGGGTTGGAATTATTTTAGATGGTTGGTTATAGTTACCTTAATTTTTTATGGTATTGCATTAATCTATAAATATGCTCCATCGGTAAATAAACGATGGAAACTACAATCTCCTGGTGCAATTTTAGCAACAGTATTGCTTATTGCTACTACCTTAATTTTTGGATATTGGGTAAATCATTTTGCAAATTTTAATAAGCTGTATGGTTCAGTAGGCACAGTACTAATCATTATGAATTTAATATTCTTTAATTCAATGGTATTATTAATTGGTTTTGAATTAAATGTGAGTATTGCCTACTTGCAAAACGAAGTTGAAAAGCGTAGCTTGGACATTTAATTTAAATGATTAAGTATCAAGTTGATGATTTATGTAAAAGCCAATCAGTATTTTTTTCCTTACTACAATCAACCAATAATCAGTCAACCATTCAACAATCAACCAATCTTCAATTACATTAAGTTTGCAACATGGTTAAAGTAACGCTAAATAAAAGAATTGCTAATAGAATTGCACATGGGCATCCTTGGATTTTTGCTAATGAAGTTAATAAAATTGATGGTGTTGTAAATCCTGGTGATATTGTAGATGTGCATTATGCCGATAATAAATTTTGTGGTCGTGGATATATCAACCCAAAATCTCAAATTTTAGTTCGATTGCTTACAAGAAAACGTGAAGAAATAAATGAATCTTTCTTTTTTAATAGAATTGAGCTAGCTTGGAAATACCGTCAAAGTATAGGTTATAAAGAAAATTGTAGGCTAATTTTTGGCGAAGCAGATGAAATGCCTGCCTTAATAATCGACAAGTTTAACGACTATTTTGTTATACAAACTTTGGCTTATGGAATTGATGTTTGGAAGCCAGCCATTGTAAAAGCACTCGAAACTATTTTTAAACCAAAAGGAATTTACGAACGAAATGATGTGCCTGTGCGTGAACTCGAAGGTTTGCCACAAGTAAAAGGATTTTTAAGTGAGCCTTTTGATACTAAAATTACAATCAATGAAAATGGATTAAAGTTTTATGTAAATATTGCTGACGGTCAAAAAACTGGATATTTTTTGGATCAACAAGATAATCGAAGAGCTATACAACACATTGTAAAAGATGCAGAAGTTTTAGGCTGTTTTACCTATACCGGTACTTTCGAAATTCATGCAGCACACTATGGGGCAAAACAAGTTTTAGGTATAGATATTAGCGAAAATGCAGTACAGCAAGCAAACGAAAATGCAGCATTAAATAATTTACAAGATATTGTAAAATTCGAAGCAATGAATGCTTTTGATGTACTTAAAGGCTGGGCAAAAGAAGGTAAAAAATATGATGTGGTAATGCTAGATCCGCCAGCTTTTACAAAAAGTAGAGAAACTATAAATAAAGCTGTTACAGGTTATAAAGAAATAAATTTGCGGGGTATGCAGCTCATTAAAAATGGTGGATTTTTAGTTACAAGTAGCTGTACAAATTTAGTTCAACCAGATTTGTTTTTGCATACCATTCAATTAGCAGCAAAAGATGCACGAAAAAAAATTAGGCAAGTTTATTTTAACTGTCAAAGTAGCGATCATCCCATAATTTGGGGTTTAGAAAATACGAATTACTTAAAGTTTTTAATTGTACAGGTGAGCGATTTATAAAGCAAGCAATTGATGTTTTTATTGTAAAGTCAACAGCTTACAGTGTACGTTATTTAACTTCTAATTGATATTTTCCACCAATTCTAAATGTCTTTTTTCGAAGACGTTGCTGTTTTTTGGTGAGGTTAGGGTTATCAAATGTGTTGGGTAGCCACATTTGTCTTAAATTATAATAATCAAAAGTAAACAACGCCATAGTACTCATATAAATTCCAGTAAGCCATTCAACTAATCCGTTTGGTTTATAAGAATCAAATTTTGCTTTAAATGCAGGTAAAATTGTTGTAATTTCTTTAAGGCCAATATTGGTAAAATAGTTATTCAGGTACAAACTATCATCTGTAACTAAATAAATTACACCCTGCTTTAATGAACCATCTTTTGTACTTAAGCTAATCATTTGCCCTTGTTTATATTCGAGTTGAACTTTTAATCCTTTTACAATTAAAAGTTTAGTTTGTGCAAATGAAATTGTGCCTGTTGTAGAAAATAAAATAAATAAGGTTAAACAAATTTTTTTCATACAATTTTAAAACAAAAAAATCGCCAGAAAAGTTCCGGCGATTTCAAAATATTCAATAATTAGTATTTATGTTTATTTACCCAATGCTGCAGCCATTGTTTTACCAATATCAGCAGGGCTAGCTACTACGTGAATTCCACATTCTGCCATAATTTTCATTTTAGCAGCAGCAGTATCATCAGCACCACCAACAATAGCACCTGCATGGCCCATTCTTCTTCCTGGAGGGGCAGTTTGTCCTGCAATAAATCCTACAACAGGCTTGGTTTTGTTATCTTTAATCCATCTTGCAGCATCAGCTTCCATGCTACCACCAATTTCACCAATCATTATGATACCATCAGTTTCAGGGTCGTTCATCAGTAATTTCACAGCTTCAACTGTTGGCGTTCCAATTATTGGGTCGCCACCAATTCCAATTGCTGTACTAATGCCTAATCCTGCTTTTACAGCTTGGTCGGCAGCTTCGTAGGTTAAAGTTCCACTTTTACTTACAATTCCTATACGTCCTTTCTTAAAAATAAAACCTGGCATAATGCCTACTTTAGCTTCTTCAGCTGTAATTACACCTGGACAGTTAGGGCCAATAAGCCTTGTATTACTTCCTTGTAAATAATTTTTAACTTTTACCATGTCTTGTACTGGTATACCTTCAGTAATACAAACTACTAAAGCAATGCCTGCTTCTGCAGCTTCCATTATGGCATCTGCAGCAAATGCTGGTGGTACAAAAATTATACTCACATCAGCACCTGTAGCTTTTACAGCATCTGCAACTGTGTTAAAAACAGGACGATCTAAGTGTAATGTTCCTCCTTTGTTTGGAGTTACGCCTCCAACTACTTGAGTTCCATATTCTATCATTTGACTTGCATGGAAACTTCCTTCAGTACCTGTAAATCCTTGTACAATAATTTTTGAGTTTTTATTTACTAAAACTGCCATTCGTTATTTTTTTTGTGCTGCGAAATTAAGGGTAAGGTTGTATTTAATATGTAATATTCCATATTTAATAATTATTTATAGGTAATACCATATTATGCCTTACTTAAATCTTCAATTCTAAATTTCAATACATTTGTTATCCGAATAAATAAGAATATACATTGTTAATGAAATATATACAGTTAATTATATCCTCTACTATTACATTGTTGTTGGTGTACCTTTTTAATATACAACTGCCATTGGCAGGAAATAAAACACCCAAGCTAGGAATGTTTTTACACCCTCAACAAGGATTTTGGAAAAATGCTGAGCCAGTAAACAAATCATACACCGAGAATTTAACCATTAAAGGCATTAATGCCAATACCGATGTTTATTTTGATGATAGATTAGTGCCACACATTTATGCACAATCAAGCAACGATGCCTATTTTGTACAAGGATATTTGCATGCAAAATTTAGGTTATTTCAAATGGAGTTTCAAACTCATGTTGCTGGTGGTAGATTAAGTGAAATAATTGGTACAAAGGGGTTAAGTATTGATAGATATTTTAGACGTTTAGGAATGACTTTTGGTGCTGAAAATGCCTTGGAGTTTATGGAGCAAGATGTTGATATGAAAAAAAGTTTGGATGCCTATACAGCTGGCGTTAATAGCTACATCTCAACTTTAAAAGAACATGATTATCCATTGGAATATAAAATTTTAAATTATAAACCCGAGCTTTGGACCAATTTAAAAACCTGTTTGTTTTTAAAGTTTATGAGTTATGATTTATCGGGCCAAGGCGATGATATCATGTATCAAAATGCAAAAACTTTTTTTAGATATAGTGACTATGACAAATTGTTTCCCAATAGACAAGATAGTTTAGACCCAATTATTCCACGTGGTACAGTTTTTGAAAAACCAAGCATCAACATTAAAATGCCCTGGAATTTTGATAGTGGATACCTGAAAAGTGTGGATACTTTTACTACTGAGCGAGCTTTTATTCCAAATAAAAATAATGGTAGCAATAATTGGGCTGTAGATAGTAGCAGAACCTTCAGCAAAAAAGCAATTCTTTGTAACGACCCACATTTAGGGTTAAACTTACCTTCTCTTTGGTACGAAGTACAAATAACTACGCCAGAGTACAGCACTTATGGTGCAAGTTTTCCTGGCTCGCCAGCAGTAATTATTGGCTTTAACGATAGCATAGCTTGGGGGGTAACAAATAGTGGAAGAGATGTAAAAGACTATTACGAGCTTAAGTTTAAAGATAGTACCATGAAAGAATATTTATTTGATGGTAATTGGAAAGCTGCAGAAATGAGAGTTGAAAAAATTAAAGTGCGTGATAGTGCTACTGTTACAGAGCAAATTGCCATCACAGATTTTGGATTGGTGATGTACGACAAAAAATACCAATCTAAAAACGAAAGTAAAAAATACTATGCTGTTCGTTGGACTGCCCACGATGCTAGTAACGAGTTACTTACATTTATCAAACTCAATAAGTCAAAAAACTATAATGACTATAGAGAAGCTATAAGTACGTTTGAATGTCCTGGTCAAAATTTTGTTTTTGCATCACAACGAGGTGACGTTGCCATAACACAACAAGGAAAATTTATAGCTAAATGGGATAGACAAGGAGATTTTGTAATGCCAGGAACAGATAGTACCTATATGTGGCAAGGATTTATCCCCTTTAACGAAAATCCAACCATGCATGCACCCAAACGTGGTTTTGTAAGCAGTGCCAACCAGCAAAGTGTTGATACTAGCTACAAATATTATTTAGGTAGAGTTGGAAATTTTCCTCCTTACAGAGGCTACATTATTAACGAAAAGTTAAACGAAATGTACAATGTAACCGTTAATGATATGAAGGCTTTGCAAACCAATAACTTCAATGTGTTTGCTCGCATGGCAATGCCTGTATTATTAAATAATTTAAAGCAGGAACTTTTAAATAGTAATGAAAATAAAGTTTTAAATACCATTAGCAATTGGAATTTTAATAACGATGCCAAAGAAAAAGGAGCTACATTTTTTAAACTTTGGTGGGATAGCATTGAACATTTTATATATGATGATGATTTTATATTAAGCAGATTTAATAATTATATGCCTTGGCCAGATGAAAGTGTAATTTTAGAAACCATGCAAAGAGATAGTAATTACAGATTTTACGATAATTTTTTTACCGACAATAAAAAAGAAAAATTGCCCGATTGCATAACAGAAGCCTTTAAACAAGCAGCCAAAAAATATCAAGAATTAGATGCCAATAACAAGTCAACATGGGGAATGTATAAGGCTACTTTTGTAAAACATTTATTAAATATACCTTATTTAAATAAGTTAAACATAAATATGGGTGGTGGAACACATTGCATCAATGCAACTACAACTAATCATGGCCCAAGTTGGAGAATGATTGTGCATTTAACCACCGAAGTCGAAGCTTATGGAATTTATCCAGGTGGGCAAAATGGAAATCCCGGAAGTAAATATTATAATAATTTTATCGATGCTTGGGCAAAAGGAGATTATTATAAATTATTATTTCTTAAAAAGAAAGATGCCGAAAAAAATCAATCAATAAAGTGGAAAATGAGTTTTACTGTTGCTAAATAATCAATAATCATTTAGTGAATAATTATCTGGTAAATAGCCTGTAAAACATAAGTATTAATCGAATATTAACTTTTGGTTAAAAGTAATAGTAAATCAGAAAATCAAAAGTAGAAATCATAAATCTTAAATATTAATTCATAAATCTTAAATATTAAATGTATCCAAATTTATACTACTTCGTAAAAGACATTTTTGGCTTAGAATTAAACTTTTTAAAAATATTTAACAGCTTTGGAACCTTTGTAGCACTTAGTTTTATAATATCAGCATGGGTGCTAACCAAGGAATTAAAAAGAAAAGAAAAAGCAAAACTTTTACAATTTACAGAGAAGAAAATTGTAACAGGAAAGCCTGCAAGTGTGGGCGAATTAATTACCAATTTTTTATTAGGGTTTTTATTTGGGTACAAAATATTAGGAGTATTGTTTACAGACAATGCATTAGATAATCCACAAGATTATATTTTAAGTAGTAATGGAAATTTTGTATTTGGAATTGCATTTGGTGCAATAGCAACCTTTGTTAAATGGTACGAGTTTAACAAACAAAAACAAGAAAAACCAGAAGAAAGAACACTCAGAATTTGGCCGAGTGATAGAGTAGGAGACATGGTAATATTTGCAGCTTTATTTGGATTTTTAGGAGCAAAAGTTTTTCATAACTTAGAAAATTGGAACGAATTTGTAGCCGACCCAATAGGTGCCTTAGTATCTTTCAGTGGATTAACTTTTTATGGTGGATTAATTTGTGCAACAATTGCAATAAGTTATTATGCCAAAAAACACAATATAGCATTTTGGCATTTAGCCGATTGTTTTGCACCCACTATGATGATAGCCTATGCAATTGGTAGAATAGGATGCCAAGTAAGTGGCGACGGTGATTGGGGAATTTTAAATAGTGCATTTATTACCGATGCAGATACATATAAGCCAATTTTGGTACAAACAAAACAACAATTTAGTGAAGCATTATTAAATCATAAAGTTTACTATGCACATCATTTAAAAACAAGTATTCATAGTGTTGAGCATATTAGCATAAAACCAATATTAGGCTTACCAAATTGGATGTTTGCATATAATTATCCAAACAATGTAATCAACGATGGTGTAGCCATGAAAAATTGTGTAGGAAATTATTGCAACGCATTACCCTTACCAGTATTTCCAACACCATTTTATGAAACAATGATTTGTACTTTATTTTTTGGTTTATTAATTTGGTTAAGAAATAAAATAAATGTGGCAGGAGTTTTATTTGGAATTTATTTAATGTTGAATGGAATAGAAAGATTTTTGATTGAAAAAATTAGGGTAAACACAGTATATGATTTTGGATTTATAAAGCCAACACAAGCAGAAATAATATCCACCATTTTGTTTTTAATAGGACTTACAATAGTTGTTTGGAAAAATTTTAAAAGCAAACAAAAATAATTTTGAAATCATTTAAAAATACCCATAAATTGCAATAAGATTTAAAAAAAATACAGGTGAAAACATGTGACTCACCTGGCGGAGCATTACAGTTTAAGCAAAAATTAAAATATAAATTGCTAGAAATTTAAAACTTAAGCTAAGCAATTTACTAATTAGATAACACTTTTACATTTAGAATTAATAACTCATAAAGTTGTATTGTCGCAATTCAAATAATCGTATTAATATTCTTAGTAGTTTGATTATCAAGCAATTAATAATACACTACAAAAGGTGAAATGCGTATATACTTACGTTGGCTGTAACCCAGTACAAACACTATAATGAAACGAAACAACATCATATTTTTTGTTGTAATAACCCTTTTGATTGCTTGCAATTCTAAACAACA
>JBMLOR010000054.1:0-20204 GCA_049242865.1 Chitinophagaceae bacterium
TTTTTGCCTTTTTTGTGCAGCTCGTCGAATACAGTAGCATCGAAATCGATACGACGTAAAAACTCTTTTTCAGAGATTGAAATGAGTTTGATGGTTTCGATAAACGTATCAACAAATTTTTTGTAAAACGATTTAGAAATTTTTATTTTTTCTTGATGCGTTGCATTTGGGAATGCGATGGTAAGGTTTTTATAAACTACTTCTTTTCGATATTTTACGATGTAATAAATGATGACATAAAAAGCATCACTAAGTAAGTATAAAACTCTTAATGGAAGTAATGAAATAAGATAGAAGATAGGAAAAATGATATAATACACCAGCTTATGATTTTATGATTTTTGATAAGCAATAATACTATCATTTGCAATACAAAAAACTTGATTATTTTTTTGTGGTTTTAAAGTGTGTAAGCCAGTGAATTTGCCAAATGCTGGTAAAATGAGTTGTTGTTGCGTAAAAAAGAAGCAGGGTAAAGTTGCAGTATGTACACCTAGTTTAACCTTAACGGCAGGATGAATATGTCCGGTGATAAAAAAGTAGTTTTTGTTTTCTAACAATAAGTTTTTGGTGGTTTCGTGCACTAAATAAATTGAATTGATGATGAGGTGATCAACAATTGTTAGGTGAAGGTTTTGAAATTGTTTTGTACCTAAAATATCATGATTGCCTTTAACTAAAATCCATTCAATATGGTTAAAGCTTTGTTTCCAAGCTCCAAAAATTTCAACTTCTTTATTATAAACGCTATGAAATAAATCGCCAATGATGATGATTTTATTTGGTTTAAATTCATTAATGGCCAATTCTAAATTTATATAATCAGCATCGGCTACATTGCTACTAATTGCAATGCCATTTTTTCGAAAATGATTTGTTTTGCCTAGGTGAACATCACTAAGTAAGAGGGCATTTTCGTTTTCCCAGAAAATACATTTTAAGTGTGATAAAACAAATTTGCAGTTATGCCACTCAAAGCAAATATTTTTTTCCATGGCTACTATTTATTAAAATAGTTGGCTATGTTGTTGTAAAAAATGGCTGGCATATTGGTTTTTGCTTTTGTTTCAATTTCAATAAAATACAGAACAATTTTACCAATGGTTAACAGTTTACCTTCTTCATTATAAACTTCTTGCAAAAACTCAATTTTATGGTCTGTAGGAAGTTCTTTTAAAATAACTTTTACGGTGAGCAAATCATCATAATGTGCTGGTCGTAAATATTTTATATTCAGTTCTACTACAGGCATGGCAACACCCATTGCTTCAATATCTTTATAACTAAAGCCAATGCTTCGTATAGCTTCGCCTCTAGCAGCCTCAAAATAAGCTGCATAATTACCATGGTACACACAATTCATTTGATCGGTGTCGGCGTATCGAACCCTAATTTTACTTTCGTGAATAAACATGTTGCAAAGCTATTGTTAGTAATAGCAACACCAATTTTTAAACTACTTGTTAATAAGTTTTATGCTCCAAATTGTTTTAGGTGATGATCAAAATGTTTCCATTGGCTAAAGCCCCATTCGTAGGCTGTCATTTTTCCAAAAGCAGGATGCTTTAAACCATCAACTGCTTTTTCTCCATCATTTAAAAACTTATTTAATCTAATTAATAGTGCTTTTTTTTCATCAGAAAAACTCAAGTTGTGGTTCTTTACAACAAATTCTTTGGCAGTTGGTAAGCCGGGTTTGTAAGGTTTTTGCGACATCACTTCTTTTTTTATCAAAGGTGCTAAGAGTTTAAAAAACCAACTTGTTTTAACTGTTGTTTCGCCTGTTGCAGTGCCTAAAGCATCTTTAACATGTTTAAGCATTTGAGTTACGTCCATTTTTCCCCAATTTCTTTGGCTGTTTTCAGAAAGATTATTTAATCTTTCAATAATTTGTTGTGCAACTTGGGGCTCAAAAAGAGAAGGCATAATGATGAATTTTTACTCAAATTTATCTTTTAAGATTAAAACTTAATTAATTTATTAAAGTATTTGCAGCTTCTATAAATCTTGTAGAATTATATTTTTTATGATTCCAATAATGGCCAAGCCTAACAATAATAGTATTATTAATAGGATTGATGTAAATGTATTGCTCTAAAATTCCATTAGCGTAATAAGGTGCATTGGTATGATAAACGCCAAAATATTTTTTGTCTTTATACATTTGTACAAAGGGTTTTGTGTTTGGAGTTTTAGCGTAGTAAGCCATAGCTTCTAAAGAATCTGTAAAATATTTATTTGGGTTACCGCCCCAAATTTGGTTTTTATAACCATCATGCTTTACCATACTATCGGCTAAAGTTGTTTCCTTAATGTAAGTTGAATCTAATAATTGAACGCCATTGTAATTGCCTTTATTTAGGTATAATTTACCAAGTTTTGCAAAGTCTTTTGTGGTAGCATTTAAGCAACAAAAGGCACGGATGGTGTTATGCTTTTTGCTATCAATATTCCAGGTAGCTTCATGTTCCATTCCCAAAGGATTCCATATTTTTTTAATAAAATAGTCTTGTACTTTTTGATTAGTTGCAACTTCTAAAATCGAAGCTAAAATTTGTGTATTAACGCTTTTATAATCAAACTTTCCGGGTTTTGATTCAATTTTTAGATTTTTAAGTTTATTGTTAATGTTTTTTGTAAAGCCCAATTTTAATACATCTGAAAGCGGGTTTGAGTAATTTTCATTGCTTTTAATACCACTAGCCATGTTCATAACATGTTGAATAGTGATATTAGAAAACGCCTCGTCTCTTTCTTTCAAATAAGGAAGATAATTTGTAATTGGTTCATCTAAATTTTTAATAAAATTATCTTGAACAGCCATTTGAACAAGGGTGGCAATAAATGTTTTTGCTACTGAAAATGAAGGTTGCTTGGTAGTTTTATCTACAGGATAAAGTTCATCAAAATATTTTTCATAAATAATGCTATCGTTTTGAATAACAAGAAAAGAATAAGTAAATGTGTTATTTAAATTGGTATCTAAAAAACTAGTAAGTTTTTGATTTTTACCAAGAGCATAATTAAAGTTAAATGGATTGGGCGAAGGTTTTAAAGTTACATTTTCAAGCTTGTCTAAACTTTTGAGTTCAAATTTTCTATTTTTAATTGCCCTTGTAACGTAGCAAGATGATAATAAACTTATTAGCAATAAATTAAGACAAAATTTCAAAAAGTTGTTAAGGCACATTTTGTTAAATTTTTATGTATTTGTTTAGGAAATTATATAAAACACATGAGCAGTTAATTTGTTTTTAGTGATGTATAAACTTAGTTGCATTCATTTATTTCAATTGTAAAGCTTCTGATGTATAAAATTTAATAATTCAAAAATTTGTGCATTCATTTTTTATAAAGGAAATAAATTATCACAATTGATAAATTTTCTCTTTTTGTTGAACTTTATTAAGGTCAAAACCCCCATTTTTGCAATACAAACATTTGTTAGTTTGCACCTGAATATGATTAAACAAAATTGGTGGAAAATACTATCTATAATTTTTTTGCTAGTTCCATTTACTGCTGGTTTTTTAATTGAAGTACCTGAACCCGCTGGAGTTCCTTTGCAGCATACCATTAGAAATTTGTTTTTTCATGTACCTATGTGGTTTGGAATGATGATTTTATTGGCCGTATCTGTGTTTTATGCTATAAAATACCTCAATAATCCAAAAGAGGAATATGATGTTTATTCAACTGCATATGCAAAAACTGGTGTAGTTTTTGGAATGCTAGGCATTGTAACTGGTGCAATTTGGGCCAATTATCAATGGGGGCAACCTTGGAGTGGCGATGCAAAACAAAATGGTGCTGCCATTGCCATGCTTATTTATTTAGCTTACTTTGTTTTACGCAATAGTGTAACGCAAGATAAACAAGCAAGATTAGGGGCTGTGTACAATATTTTTGCTTTTTGTATGTTATTTCCTACCATTTGGATAATGCCAAGATTGGTAGAAAGTTTACATCCTGGTGGACAAGGAAGTCAGGGTAATCCTGCATTAAATCCTAAAGATAATACACCTACCATGAGATTAATTTTTTGGATTGCCGTGGTGGGTTGGTCGCTTCTTGCAACTTGGATTACAACTTTAAAAATAAGAATAGAATTATTACAACTTAAACATTCTAATGCTCAACATGATGAATAAAAAAATGATTTTGCTTTTATGCATAATGCTTTCTGCAATTACAACATTTGCACAATCACAAAATGTTAGCACAGATGTGATGCGTAGCAACGGAAAAATATATGTTGTAATGGCCGTATGTTTAACAATTTTAATTGGCTTAATTGCTTATGTAGTTGCAACAGACAAAAAAATTTCTAAGCTAGAAAAAGAAATTAATGGATATTAATTTTTGCCAAAATTCAATATCAACTTCAACTTTAGCTACAAAAAGTATTGCATTTTAAATTATAAATTAGAAATAAAACAACGATTGTATGTCAAACACAAATTATAGCTTCTTTCAAAGCGTAGAAAAAAGTTTTGATAAAGCTGCAAAATTCACAAAATGGGAAAAAGGTTTGTTAGAACAAATAAAAGCTTGTAATAGCGTATACAGCATGCGTTTTCCTGTAAAAATGGACGATGGTAGAATAGAAGTTATTGAGGCTTATCGTGTACAACATAGCCAACATAAAAGCCCTTGTAAGGGAGGTATTCGTTTTAGCGACGAAGTAAACCAAGATGAAGTAATGGCATTAGCAAGTTTAATGACTTACAAGTGTGCCATTGTAAATGTGCCTTTTGGAGGTGGTAAAGGTGGTATAAAAATTAATCCAAGAAATTATAGTACCTATGAGTTAGAAAAAATTACTCGTAGATACACAGCAGAACTAGTAAAGAAAAATTTTATTGGCCCAGGTATTGATGTGCCTGCACCAGATTATGGAACAGGTGCAAGAGAAATGAGTTGGATAGTGGATACTTACCAATCATTAAAACCAGGTGAAATTGATGCAGCAGGTTGTGTTACAGGTAAACCAGTAACACAAGGTGGTGTAAGAGGAAGAACAGAAGCTACAGGTTTAGGAGTGTTTTTTGGTATAAGAGAGGTTTGTAATATGCCAGATATAATGGGAAAATTAGGCTTATCTACTGGTGTTGAAGGAAAAACTGTAGTTGTACAAGGATTAGGAAATGTTGGCTACCACAGTGCCAAGTTTTTTAGAGAAGCAGGTGCTAAAGTAGTTTCTATTGCTGAATATGAAGGTGCAATTTATAAAGAAGATGGTATTAATGAAGAAGAATTGTTTGCACATAGAAAAGCAACTGGTTCAATTTTAAATTTCCCAGGTGCTACTAATTTGGCTAAAAATTCAGATGCACTTGAGTTGGCTTGTGATATTTTAATTCCTGCAGCTTTAGAAAACGTTATTAATGGCAACAATGCCCCTAATTTAAAATGTAAAATTATTGGAGAAGCTGCCAATGGGCCATTAACGCCTGATGCAGATGATATTTGTGCTACAAAAGGTATTGTAGTTGTGCCAGATATGTATTTAAATGCAGGAGGTGTAACTGTTAGTTATTTTGAGTGGTTAAAAAACTTGAGCCATGTTCGCTATGGTAGAATGGAAAAACGTTTTACTGAAAACATGAATGCTCATATTTTAAGCCAAATTGAAGAATTGAGTGGCAAAAAAGTAAGTGCTGCTGAAAGAAATTTTATTTTACATGGAGCAGAAGAGCAAGATTTAGTACATAGTGGCTTAGAAGAAACTATGATTACTGCAACTAGAGAAATTATGGATATTTGGAAATCAAATCCTGAAATTCCTGACATGAGAACAGCAGCTTATGTTAATGCCATCAATAAAGTAGCTACTAGTTACAACGAGTTAGGTATTTTCCCATAAACAATAAAAATTAATTGTTGAAATCCCATTTTGTGAAAGCAAAATGGGATTTTGTTTTTGTATAATTTGTAGCACAAAACACTAAAGGGATGAATCAAAAGTTAATCAATTGTTAATCCATTTTATAACAAAAACTTAATCTAACTAAAACTGTTTTGTAATAAAAAAAACTATGAAATATTTTATACTACTTTCTGTATTACTTAGTTCAATTACAATTAACGCCCAAACAACAATTAAAAAATCACATATTGATACAGTGGTTTTAAGAGTAGATTCCACCTTTGAAAGTTATATTCATAGAAAACTCTACAACTATAAAAATCATGTAAAATATCAAATTTTTGAGCGAGGAAGAATTAGAGAATTAATTATTTATTTGGCGAAAGTAGAAGATTTAGTAACAGGGCATAAATTGTACGGTATTAGAATTGACCAACGGGGTAGTAGAAATATTTTTACAGAAGCTCCCATGACAAATACTGAATACATTGATGAAGATGAAATTGAAGGGCTTGTTAATCATTTAAAATTCATAAGAGATGAGATAAAAACTAAAGATGTAGATGCTGAGCGATATACTGAATATAGATATTTTACAAGAGCAGGATTTATGATAGAAACCTACACAGGAAACAATAGATGGAGAACCTTATTACACTATGAAATAAATAAATTTCCAACTGATGTTTATTTAAACAATGGGAATAGATTAGAAGAGTTAATTGAAACTTTAGAAGATATTGCTAAAGAAATTGCTGAGTGGCGAAAATTAAAATAACAGCATAAAAATGTTTACTAGCCACTATAACATTTTTATCAATTAATTTCATTTACAATTTCTAAAAAATTATAAACATCATAAAAACTACAATAAAGTGGAGTAGGAGCAACTCTAATTACGCCAGGTTCTCTGTAATCTACTATGATGCCTTTATTGCTTAGTGCATTAAAAATAGATTTTCCATTTTCTTTAAAATATAAACTTAATTGAGCTCCTCTTTCTAAAGGATTTGATGGTGTTATAATTTCAAAATTTAAGTTGGGTATTTGTTGTAAACCAGTCTCTAAAAACTTCGTTAATGCAATACTTTTAGTTCTTAGTTTTTCGATGGTTGTTGTGTCAAAAATTTCTAGCGAAGCTTTTAATCCAACCATATTCAAAACCTGAGCTGTACTTATATTCCAGCCACTAGCATTGGCTTTTGGCACAAAGCCTTTTTCCATTTTAAATCTCACAGCTTCTTCGTTTCCCCACCAGCCAGCCAATCTATTTAACGAAGTATTAGTACTATATTTTTCATGCACATATAATCCTCCAACTGCACCAGGCCCACCATTTAAATATTTATAACTACACCAACAGGCAAAATCAACTTCCCAATTGTGAAGGCTTAAAGGTACATTTCCAACTGCATGGGCCAAATCAAATCCACAAATAGCTCCAACATGGTGTGCAGCTTTTGTAATACTAGGCATATCAAAAAATTGACCTGTATAATACTGTATACCACTAAGCATTACCAAAGCAACTGTATCTTTATGTTCATGTATAGTGTTTACAATTTGTTGGGTACTAAGTGTTTTTGTATTGGGTAGTGGAGCAATTTCTACAATGCAATCGTCAGGGTTTAAGCCATAATGTTTTACTAAAGTTTCAATGGCATATTGGTCGCTTGGAAAAGCACCAGCTTCCATTATAATTTTATAACGTTGTTGTGTAGGTTTATAAAATGTAAGTAACAGCAAATGAAGATTAACAGTGAGGGTGTTCATTACAGTAACTTCATGTTCATTACAGCCAACAATTTTTGCTAAACCAGGTTTTAAATACTCTTGATAATACAGCCATGGATTTTTGGCTTTGCTAAATCCATTGATTGCAAGATTTTTCCAATCTTCTAACTCTTGTAAAACTGCATCTTGGGTGTTTTTGGGTTGTAACCCAAGTGAATTTCCACAAAAATAAATAGCATCTTTTTCTTGAAATTTGGGGAAATGAAATTGCTGTTTGTAGTGTGCAAGTTCATCGTTATTATCTAGTTCTTTTGCTTGTTGCTTAAGGCTTTCAAGTATCATTGCTAAAAATTATTTTTATAAAAGTTTATTAAAACATCATTGAAGAAAATTGGGTTTTCCATATTGGTTAAATGCCCAGTTTTAGGAACAACTGAATAGCAATTCGGTTTAACCAAATTGGCAAATGCAATCATTTTTTCTTTGGGTGTAAAATTATCTGCTTCGCCACATATAAAATGAATTGGTTTATTGTAAAGCGTCAAAAAATTACTGTAATCTTCTCTTTCAGCTCTACCAAAGTGATTAGAAGCAGCACTTTTTGCATTGGTGCTTATCATCATATCTTTTAAATGTATATACACTTCATTTTTTTCATTATTTGTAGTTGGATGAATATATTTTGCTATATCGTTGGTAACATGATGTTCCATTCCAAATTCGAGCAATTTATTTCCAGCTGTAATTCTTGCCATTTTACTTTCTTCAGTTTCTGCAAAGGGGAGAGCATTACAAATTACCAAAGATTTACTTCGCTCAGCAAATTGCTTAGCAAATTCCATAATGATTTGGCCACCCATAGATAAACCAACTAAGTGCACTTTATCAATGTTTAATGCATCGAGTAACAACTTTAATTCAACTGCATGTTCAGTTATATATATTTTTTTGGAATCATTGTCAATCGTTTTTCCATAACCTCTTAAGTCAGGTAAAATAAGTTTAAAATTTTTAAATGTATTAACTTGATATTGCCATTGAGTGTGATTAAATGGATGCCCATGAACAAATAAAATCGTATCTTTTTGATTGATATGATGCATTTCGTAAAAATGCTCTATATTTTTATGATTAAACGTAGCCATTATTTATTTGCAGATGTGTTTTAAAAGTATTCATCATTGCTCCAAAGTTTCCACAAACTTAGTCAATCAATTAAGCATTCCCTTATTTTTAACTCCTATTTTTTTATCATGCACAAAATTAAATTACTAGCTGTTGTACTTTCATTTACTTCATATTTATTTGCACAGCAAAACTCATTACAAACAAAAGACTTTTTTGGATACACCATAGGAACTAAGTTTACTCGGCATCATCAAATTGTTGATTATTTTAAATCTGTTGCAGCAGCTAATTCACAAGTAATGCAATTGCAGCAGTATGGAACTACAAACGAAGGACGACCATTGTATTTGGCATTTATTAGCAGTAAAGAAAATTTAGAAAATTTAGAAACTATAAAGTCTAACAACTTAACCTATGCAGGTTTAAACAAAGCCATTCGAAAAGCTCCATTATTGCCCAATAAAACAGCAATTGTGTGGTTAAGTTATAATGTTCATGGCAATGAGCCAGCAAGTAGTGAGGCAGCTTTACTTACATTAGAGGCATTGGTTGTAAAACCAAACGAGGCCGTTAAAGAATGGTTGAAAAACGTGGTAGTAATTATTGATCCTTGTTTAAACCCTGATGGTAGAGATAGATATGTAAATTGGTACAATAATGCAGTTGGCAAAAATTTAAATGCCGACCCACAAGCTCGTGAACATCAAGAACCTTGGCCACAAGGCAGAACTAATCATTACAATTTTGATTTAAATAGAGATTGGGCTTGGCAAACACAAGCAGAAACTAAAGCTCGTATGGTTTATTATAAAGAATGGATGCCACATGTTCATGTAGATTTTCATGAGCAAGGATTCAATGAGCCTTATTATTTTGCCCCAGCAGCAGAGCCAGTACACGAAGTAGTTACAAAATGGCAAAGAGATTTTCAACATCTTGTAGGAAAAAATCATGCAAAGTATTTTGATGATAAAGGTTGGCTTTACTTTACCAAAGAACGTTTTGATATTTTTTATCCATCTTATGGCGATAGTTATCCAATGTATAATGGAAGTATTGGAATGACTTATGAGCAAGGTGGAATAAGGGCTGGCTTGGGTATTAAAACCAATGAAGGCGATACTTTAACTTTAGTTGATAGAGCTCAACATCATTTTGTTACTAGCTTAAGTACTATTGAAATGGCTAGTAAAAATGCTACACAATTAGTAGATGAGTTTATAAAATTTTGTGGCGATGCTAAAGAAGCAAAAAATTTTACATTCAAAACATATTTGTTAACCACTAATAATTTAAACAAACTTTTAGCTGTAAAACAGTTGTTAGATAATTGTGGTATAGAATATGGTAAATTAAAACCCATGGCAACCACTAATACAAAGCAAATTGGATTTAATTATTTTGATAATAAAGATGAAGTAGTTGAACAACAAGAATTTTCGCTAGCAATTAGTGCAGCACAGCCTCGTGGTGCATTAGTTAACGTTTTGTTTGAACCAAAAAGTAAACTGAGTGATAGTGCAACTTATGATATTACAGCTTGGAGTTTGCCTTATGTTTTTGGTGTAGATGGATATGCTTTTAAAGATAAAAGAGAAATTATAGAGGCTGATAATTTGCAAAAAGAAAATGAATTTACTAGTTCTAGTTATGGCTATGCAATAGAATACAATTCAATAAACAGTGCTAAACTTTTAGCTTATTTGCATCTTAAACAAGTTAAAGTTAGAGTAGCAAATAAAGCGTTCGAAGTTGGGAAGTCTAAGTTTGCTGCAGGAAGTTTGTTGGTGTTAAAAAATTTGAATGCAGGCGTTAGTTTTGGAGAAATTGTTGCAAAAGCAAGCAAAGAGTTTAATGTAATAGTTAAACCACTATCAACAGGTTTTGTAGATAAGGGTCCAGATTTTGGTAGTCCAGAAGTTCAGCTTTTAAAAGCTCCAAAAGTTGCCATGTTAACAGGTGAACAAGTTGGTGCAACAGATGCAGGTGAAGTATGGCATTATTTTGAGCATGAATTGCAGTATCCAATAAGCCAATTATTAACTGAAAATTTGGGAAGAATTAATCTTAAAAATTATGACGTAATTGTTATACCAGATGGATATTATAGAAGTTTAAATGATAAATCAACAGTTGAAAAATTGAAGGATTTTGTGAAAAGTGGAGGTAAAATTGTAGCCATAGGAGGTGCAGTAAATATTTTGGCAGAAGGAGATTGGGGTATAAAAAATAAAGTGGATAAAGAAGATGAAAAAGAGAAAATAAAAGATGAGTATGCTGCTTTAAAAAAATATAATAACAGAGATAGAGAATACTTGCACGAAAATATTCCTGGTGCAATTTACAAAGTAGAATTAGATAATTCCCATCCTCTTGCTTATGGATATGAAAATGTTTATTTTACACTAAAACAAGATGCCAATATTTATGAATTTTTAAAAGATGGTTGGAATGTTGGTGTGTTAAAAAAGGACAATTATGTAGCAGGATTTACTGGATTTAAAGTGAAAAATAAATTGAAAGATGGAACACTGTTTGGTGTTTCTGAAATGGGCAATGGAGCAGTGATTTATTTAGCTGATAATCCTATTTTTCGACAATTTTGGCATAATGGAAAACTTATTTTAGCTAATGCAGTTTTTATGGTGCAATAAACCATTTCTTATTTTATATCACTATTTAATACTTCAAAGCTAACTTGTATAGCTATTGAATGAAATTAAACCAACCATGAATTATTATAGCCTTCATCATCAATCAAATAATGTAAGTTTTAGAGAAGCTACTGTTTTGGGGCAAGCTCCAGATGGTGGATTATATTTTCCAACTTCTATTCCAAAATTACCTGAATCATTTATTCAAAACTTGGCTTCTTTTTCAAAAGAAGAAATTGGCTTTACAGCAATGCAACCTTTTGTTGGAAATGATATAGAAGTAAACGACTTAAAATCAATCGTTGCACAAACAGTAAATTTTGAATTTCCATTAGTAAATATCTCTGATAAAATTGCAGCTTTAGAATTGTTTCATGGACCTACACTAGCTTTTAAAGATGTTGGTGCAAGATTTATGAGTAGATGCTTAGGTTATTTTAATCAACACAATTCAAAAAAAGTAACTGTTTTAGTAGCCACAAGTGGTGATACAGGTGGTGCTGTAGCTGATGGATTTTTTGGAGTAGAAGGTGTAGAAGTAGTTATATTATTTCCCAAAAATAAAGTGAGTAAGGTGCAAGAATTACAACTAACTACACATGGTGAAAATATCACTGCTTTAGAAATTGATGGAAGTTTTGATGATTGCCAAGCTTTAGTAAAACAAGCATTTAAAGATAATGACATTACAACAAAAAAGCAGCTCACAAGTGCTAACAGTATAAATGTTGCACGTTGGCTGCCACAACAGATGTATTATTATTTTGCTTATCAGCAATGGATGAAAAACCATGAACAACCCCCAGTTATATGTGTGCCAAGTGGAAATTTTGGTAATATAGCTGCAGCAGTTTTAGCGTATTGTATGGGGTTGCCAACAAAACATTTTATAGCAGCGTGCAATGCCAATGATACTGTGCCAAAATGGTTTACTAGTAATGACACTGAATTACAAAATCAATTAAGCGTGGCTACCATATCAAATGCTATGGATGTGGCCAAACCAAGTAATTTTATTAGAGTATTGGAAATGTTTGGTAAAGATGCAGCAACTTTGAAACAAAAAATGAGTTGTGTAAGTATTAATGACAGTGATACAAAAAATGTAATTGAGCAAATTTATAAAACCTATAATTATATACTAGACCCACATACAGCTGTTGGTTACTTTGCCCTTGAAAATTATTTAAAAACTATGCCCGAATTAAAAGGTTATGTAGCTTCAACTGCACATCCTGTAAAGTTTCCAGATGTAATTGAAGAAGTTTTAAAGCAAGAAATTCCTATTCCTGAAAGCGTGCAACATCTTTTACAAAAAGAAAAAAAATCAATTCCATTATCTGCTCATTATATCGATTTTAAAAACTGGCTTTTGAGCAATTAAACACTCGTTTAAGTAGGCAAAAAGAAATTGTTATAAAAAGAGGCTGCATTATTAAATGCAACCTCTTGGCTTCAACGATTGTTTGCTATATTAATTTCTTAGAATTTATAAACTGCTGCAAGTAAAAAGCTAACAGCTCCTTTTTTGTTAAAATTTCCTGCTGCATCTGAATAGATATTCGCTCCAGCACTTTCAAATCTTAATTCAGGAATTAGTGTAAAACCATCTGCTTTGATATTTGCTGAAATGGTATTTGCAAAGATGGATGTTCCTAATCCTTTAACTCCTTTTGAATCATCAAAATATTCACTTCTTAATGTTAAACCAAAAGTACTTGACGGGTCATAGTTAAAATAACCTGCTAAGCCATACCAGCTTTTCCCTTCAACATTTTTAATGCCATCCCAAGATTGAGATCTATTCAATGTTCCATTTAAGGCAAAATTAAATTTGCTGCTAAGTGTAAAAGTTCCAACTATATCGTATTGACTAACATTTGATGTGTCAATTTGTTTTCCTCCAACAAAGTTAGCATAAAACTTTACCTTATCGCTTGCAGCTAAAGTGTACTGAGCAATAACAAATTTTTTGTTAATTTGAGAACTTGGTGGAACTCTAAAATCTGTAGCATTACTTAAGCCCAACATAAAACTACTTTTTCCTTTTGTATATTCAGCTTTAACACCAGTATGTGTGAATGGACCATTTGTAAACATGTAGCCCATGCTGTAATTTCTATTTAATTGAGGGTCAACAAGTTCGTATCCTACATGTGTAGCCCAAGTACCAGCAGTTATTTTTAAAGCATCAGTAACTGCATAGCTAATGTAGGCTTGTTTTACAGATTGTAAAATTCCTGTTTCATTGTATGAGAATTCTGAAGCCCTTGTGCCAAATCCTAAGTCTACAACAGCACTTACTTTATTAAAAGAATGTTCAAGTTTCACAGAAGCCATACCTAATGAAAAACTATTATGAGAATTTGTAAAACTAGTTTTGTTGTTGGTTTGTTGCTTATTAAAATCGTAGCGATAATAAAAATCAACCGAGCCAGAAAAATTTAGTACTGGTTTTTTTTCTACTTTTGCGTCTGTTTGACTTTGATTACTAGTAGCAGTAGTTGCTGAAGGAGCAGATTCTTGCGAATATGCATAAGAAGTTGTTAACAGGACGAATCCTATTGCTTTGATTTTGCGTAACATGTGATAGATTTTTAATGTTAATGATTAGGGTACAGCCTGTATGCTTTGTCCAGAAACATACAAATGGCTGTACCTTTTTTATTTATATTAGATAGAAGATACAGTTTTTTCTTCAACAACACCATTGTTGTTTACCAAAAGTGTTCCTTGCATATATTTTTCATCGTGTTGTGATTCATCTAATCCTAACTCTTCATCTTTAGATGATACACGAATTGGAACAACTAGATTAATGAACTTGAAAATTAAATAAGAAACTGTAAAACTATATGCCACAACTATTGCCATAGCTTTAAGTTGAGTAAAAAAGAATCCTGCATTGCCATAGAATAATCCTTCTGGGCCGTCTTTAATGCCATGAATTAATTGATTGGCAAAAATACCAGTCATTAACATACCTACCATACCACCAATTCCATGACAAGGAAATACATCTAAGGTATCATCAAGTGTAGATTTTTGTTTGATACCAACAGCTACGTTAGAAATGATTGCTCCAACTACACCAATTATTATACTTTGTGGAATTCCTACAAATCCTGCTGCTGGTGTAATAGCAACTAAACCTACTACTGCACCAATACAAAATCCTAGAACAGAAGGTTTTTTGCCTTTTAAAAGGTCAAAAAACATCCAAGCTAAACCAGCTGCAGAAGCTGCTGTGCTAGTTGTGCCAAATGCATTAACTGCTAATGGAGTTGAACCAACTGCACTACCTGCATTAAAACCAAACCATCCAAACCATAATAATCCAGTTCCTATTAATACATAAGGTACATTAGCAGGTGGAATTTCTTTATGCTCTTGGTGTACAATTCTACGTTTAAGTACTAAAGCTCCAGCTAAAGCAGCACAACCAGCAGTAATATGTACTACAGTGCCACCAGCAAAATCCCAAACACCCATTTTTGCTAAAAATCCTTGTGGATGCCAGCTCCAATGAGCTACAGGAGCATAAACTAATAAGCTAAATAAAACAGTAAAAATTATATAAGCATTAAATTTAATACGTTCTGCAACAGCTCCTACAACTAATCCAGGAGTAATAATTGCAAACATCATTTGAAACAATGCAAATAAAGAAAGAGGAATAGTTGCCGCTAATGGCCAAGCTGCTCCAGATTTAACTCCTTTGAAAAATAAAAAGGTAGATGGATTACCAATAAAACCACCAATTGATTCTCCAAAAGATAAACTAAAACCTACCGTAATCCAAAGAACCCCAACTATACCTGCAGCTACTACACTTTTAATCATAGTAGAAATAACATTTTTTCTGTGTACCATTCCACCATAAAAGAAAGCCAAGCCAGGTGTCATTAAAAATACCAAAGCTGTTGATACTAGTACCCAAGCTATATCAGCACTACTATATTGTGTATCTGTTGCAGCTGGTACAAAATCAGCTTCGGGTTTGCTAAACATTGCTATTAAAGCTAATGCTGCTAGAATAAGAAAAGGTAAAATCCTTTTTGCAGTAATTTTTGCCATACTCAGTTGTTTTTGTTTTTTAAATTATAATTCTTGTACAAAACAAGGGAAAAATTTCATACAAATTGCTTTTATAATACATATATAAAAATGTAATATGAATATTTTGCATCTTTGGTTTATTCCTTTTACAAAGAAATTTTATTTTTGTATCTTCCAAAAGTATCTAAAATACTGCTATTCAAGCTGTTCACTTATATTTATGATGTTTTAATTTGCTGTTTATTGAACTACGAGTATTTTAAGTTTATTTTAATATTTTCTCATTGAAATTTTATAAAAGTTACTTAAACGTTTGAATTATTAATTATATAATAAATATTAAATATTGTAATATGTAATTTTTGAATCTCTCAATTTTATGTTTGTTATTATCATAACTATTTATACTAAAATGTTTCTGTAATTATTTCATATATTTTTGGGATCTTCATTATATTAAAATCAAGCTAAATGGAATTTAGTATAAGTTATTACATTATTACTCATGAATAAAAACATTGATGCACTTGTAAATATTGCCAATAAATCTACCAGAAAAATTATTGGTTTAATGAGTGGAACTTCTTTAGATGGTTTAGATATTGCATTATGTAGTGTTAGTGGCAATGGAATGCACACCAATATTATAATTGATGCTTTTGAAACAGTAAACTATTCAATTGACTTTAAAGCTAATGTTAAAGAAATATTCAGCAAGCAAACCGTTGATTTACAGCAAGTTTGTTTAATGAATGCTTTTATTGGAACATTGCATGCAAAAATGATTAAGGAAACATTAAGCAAGTGGAATATTGGTGCTGATGAGGTTGATATTATTGCTAGCCACGGGCAAACTATTTATCATGCACCTAAGATTTTGCATAAAAAACAAGGTTTTGGTAATGCTACGCTTCAAATTGGTGATGCTGATCATATTGCAGTTCAAACTGGTATTATAACTATTAGTGATTTTAGGCAAAAGCATATTGCAGCAGGGGGAGAAGGTGCTCCATTGGCTGTATATGGTGATTACTTAATTTTTAGCAGTAGTGAAGAAAACAGAATTATGCTAAATATTGGCGGAATTTCTAACTTCACTTATTTACCAAAAACTTTAGATAGTAGTGTAGTTTTTAGCACAGATGTTGGTCCTGGAAATACCATTATGGATGCTTATGTGCAACAAAATTTTACTGGTTTGTATTATGATAAAGATGCAGCAATTGCTTTGCAAGGTTCTGTTAATAACGATTTATTAATTGCTTTAAAAAGTGATGATTATTTTGCTAAACCTATGCCTAAAACTACTGGACCAGAATTATTTAATTTGGAGTATGTTAAAACAGCACAAGAAAAATCAAAAACTGTAAATATTAGTCATTACGATTGCATGGCTACTTTAAATAAGTTTACTGCTGATGTTATTGTTGATGCCCTAAAATTAACTATGCAACAACAAGATTATGTAATTTACAGTAGTGGTGGTGGTATGCATAATCCATTGGTTATGAAATATATGCAAGAAAGTTTACCATATATTGAATTTAAAAATACTAATGATTTAAGTATACATCCAGATGCAAAAGAAGCAGTATTGTTTGCAGTATTAGCAAATGAATGTTTAGTTGGAGGTAATACGAGATTGAGTAATGGAATTAGTAATGTTACTATGGGAAAAATTAGTTTTCCTTGGTAAACATAAATCTTGTAAACATTACATTTTAAACGCCCATTTTAAAAAGGTAGGAAAAGCTTTGCCCCATGTAGGAACATCGTGTTTGCCATCAGCAAGTTCATGATATTTTATATGTTCGTCAGTGTATCCTTTTGCTTTTAATGCTACAATAAGATCCAATGCATCATCTATACTGTCAATGATTCCATTATTATTTCTGTCTTCTTTTTCATCTAGAGCACCTGTTTGAATATAAAATTTTAACCAAGGATGCATATTTCCTTTAGTAACTTGCAGGTGCATCAGCCTATCTTTTTCTTCATCATATCCATTGTCGTATGCTTTTCTCCTCCACCATAAACTTGGGCTAAACATGCCACAGTTGCTAAATTCACTTGAATGATTCCAAACAATATCCATTGCTGCTAAACCACCTAAACTAAAGCCTGCAAATGATTTATCTTTAAAATTGGGAGCATTAAATTTCTTTCTTACAAAAGGTAATAATTCTTCAAAAATAAATTTGGTGTATAAGCCTGCTTTATCTCCTCTTCCTTCAAAATCTGCTGTATATGCAGTGCCATATTCTCTTTTTCTTTCTGCACCACAATAAATTCCAATGCATAAAATGGGACTAATTTCCTTTCGAGAAATCAAGTCATCTAGCATAATGTCAAAAGGCATTTTTGGCAAGTCTTGCCCATCGTTTATCAATAATAAACTTAAATCACTTGTAAACATTATGTCAACAGGTAAATAGGCATCAAAAATTACGTCTCGTTCAAGGTATTGTGAATATAAACTTAGTTGTTGTACAATTATTTTGTCTAATTTTTTGTGTTCTAATTCCATGATTTTGATAAAAAGATAACTACTTGCTATTGTTTCAAAAATAGGGGAAAGCATAGTAGTTCTTAGCTTGGTTGATAAATAAGATGTTATTATCATTTATCACGAAAATGTGATTTTATAATTTTCCTTGATTGGTGTTTTATATTTGTAAAAAAATAATAATGGAATTTATTGCTGCCCTTGGAATTAAAGAAATCAATTTTGGTACATCAACAGGTACAAATTGGATAAAAACTTCAACTAATGTTATAAAAAGTTATAGCCCAGTAAATGCACAACCAATTGGAGATGTGTATGAAACTGATAAAGAAACTTATGATGAAGTAGTAAATAAAAGTATAGAAGCTTTTAAAGAGTGGCGAATGTGGCCTGCTCCAAAAAGAGGTGAAATTGTTAGGCAAGTTGGCGAAGCTTTAAGAGCAAATAAAGAAAATCTTGGCAAACTAGTGAGCTATGAAATGGGTAAAAGTTTACAAGAAGGATTAGGTGAAGTTCAAGAAATGATAGATATCTGTGATTTTGCTGTTGGGTTATCTAGGCAATTGTATGGTTTAACTATGCATAGTGAACGTCCATTGCATAGAATGTACGAACAATGGCATCCTTTAGGTGTAGTGGGTATTATAAGTGCATTTAATTTTCCTGTAGCTGTTTGGAGTTGGAATGCTGCATTGGCTTGGATTTGTGGTAATACATCTATTTGGAAACCTAGCGAAAAAACTCCATTGTGCTCTGTAGCTGTGCAACAAATTGTTGCAACTGTGTTTAAAAATAATAATGTTCCAGAAGGGGTAAATTGCTTAGTGCAAGGTGGACGTGAAGTAGGAGAGTGGATGAGTAATGATGAAAGAATTCCTTTATTAAGTGCCACAGGTAGTACAAGAATGGGGAAAATTGTTGCTTCTACTGTTGCAGGAAGATTGGGTAAAACAATATTAGAATTGGGAGGCAACAATGCAATTATTATTAGTAAAGATGCAGATGTAAGCATGGCTTTATTAGGCAGTTTGTTTGGTGCTGTAGGTACAGCAGGTCAGCGTTGTACAACCACACGACGATTAATTATTCACAAAAATATTTATGCAAGTTTTATTGAAAAATTAGTGGCAGCTTACAGTCAATTAAACATAGGAAATCCATTAGATGCCAATAATCATGTTGGACCATTAATTGATGAAGATGCCGTAAATATGTATTTGAATGCTATTGAAGCATGTAAACAACAAGGAGGAAAATTTATTGTAGAAGGTGGAAGATTAAACATAGAAGGTTGTTATGTAAAGCCTTGTATTGCCGAAGTAACCAACGAACTACAAGTAGTACAGCACGAAACTTTTGCCCCAATATTATATGTAATGCAATATGATACGATTGAAGAAGCTATTGCCATGCAAAACAATGTTCCTCAAGGATTATCAAGCAGTATTTTTACTTTAAATATGCGTGAAGCAGAACAATTTTTAAGTCATAAAGGTAGCGATTGTGGTATTGCAAATGTAAATATTGGAACAAGTGGTGCAGAAATTGGTGGTGCTTTTGGGGGTGAAAAAGAAACAGGAGGAGGAAGAGAAAGTGGCAGCGATGCTTGGAAAGCATATATGCGTAGGCAAACAAATACTATAAATTGGGGTGATAGTTTGCCTTTGGCTCAAGGAATAGTTTTTAACGTGTAATTAATTTAAAACTAAGTGCAATAAAAAGAGGCTGCCCTTTTAAGACAGCCTCTTTCTTTTTTGTGTTAAAATTAATTAACCTAAATAAGCTTTTAAAGCATTGCTATATCTAGCTTTTTGTAAACGTTTAATAGCACGTTCTTTAATTTGGCGAATACGTTCTTTTGTTAAATCGTATTTCATTCCAATTTGCTCAATAGTAATGCCATCACTGTTTAAACCAAAATAAGCATTTACAATTTCGGCTTCACGAGGACTTAAACTTTTTAAAACCCTTTTAATTTCTTCTCTTAAAGAGTCTTTCATTACGTCTTCATCTGTATCGTCGCTACCTTCAAGTAAATCACCCATAGCAACGTCTTCAGCTTCATGCACAGGTGCATCTAAGCTACTATGACGTGTATTGCTTTGGAAAATGTTGTTAATTTCGGTTTCGCTCATGTCTAAAATATCACTTAACTCTTCTGTACTTGGTTCACGTTCGTGCTCTTGTTCAAAAGCCATGTAAGCTCTGTTGGCACGATTGTAAGTTCCAATTTTGTTTTGAGGTAAGCGTACTA
>JBMLOR010000055.1:0-1480 GCA_049242865.1 Chitinophagaceae bacterium
GTTGAACCACTTGTAGAATAGTGGTTTGGGTTGGGTGTTGGTATACCTTCTAATCTCCAAAGAACACCACTAGGAGAGTTGCCTCTTACAATAATATCGTTTCGAGAATCATCGGCAGAAATAACACCTGCAAAATTGCTTACTAGTTTGCTTGGATCGTTTCGGCCACCTGCAAAACGCGTAACTTCTTCCATACTAAAACTTCTACTACTAGTGCCTGCAAATTCATTAGAGGCATTTCCTTTTTTAATTTTAGAGCTGCTAACAGTTACTTCGTTTAATGCTTTAACATCTTGCTCTAAAGCCACGTCGATTACAACTTCTTTACCAGTTGTTACCAAAACTTCTGGAATACTTACAGGTTTATAGCCAACTGCACTAATGTTAACTACAATTCTTCCTATGGAAATATTTTTAATAACAAATTTTCCAAGCGAATCGGTTGTGGTTTTTTGATTGTTAATAGTAATAGTAACACTTTGTAATGGCTTTTCGCTAATTTTATCGGTTACTGTTCCTTTTATGGTTTGTGTGTTGTTTTGGCCAATTGCTATGGCCGTGTACACTAAAAAACTTAACAATAATTTTAATTTCATGATTTTTAATTTTTTGCAAAAAACATTAGCAAAAAATAAAAACTCATTGATAAATATCAATAATTTATAAGAGGTGTTTTTTATTGATATATGTTAAGAAGAACTTAGTTTTCGCCTTATTCTACTTAAATGTTCTGGGGTTACACCAATATAACTAGCAAGCATATATTGAGGAACTCTTTGTAGCAAAGCAGAGTTGGTAGAAATTAGTTTTTGATAGCGTTGTTCTGGGCTTAATACTAATAAAGCATTGGTTCGTTGGCTAACGAAAATAAATAAATACTCCGCCATTTTTCTGCCAAAAATTTGATAAATGGGATATTGGTAGTAAAGTGTTTGCATTTGATTATAACTCAATTCTAGCACTTCTGCATCCTCAAGTACTTCAATATTTTCATGTGATGGTTGCCTTGTTAAAAAACTTTCATAAGAAGATACATATTGATTTTCGATAAAAAAACCAGTTGAAACTTCTTTGCCATCTACTAACATGTAAAACCTTAATAAACCATAGTTTATGAATGATACATTGTTGCAAATGGTGCCTTCTTTAACAAGAAGTTCTCCTTTTTTAAGGCGTTTAATTGTTAAATTTTTTTCAATAGCCTGCCATTCATGCTCTGCTAACTCGGGCAATAGATTTTTGTAATAGTTTTTAATTTGAGCAAACATTTTTTGTGTAATTATGATAACAATTTATAGCTTGACTATCATTACAACTTCTCCATTTCATCTCTCACAAATTCCATTAAAGTTTTAATGTAATTTGGTGATAAGTCAAACTTTAATCCAGCAGCTTCGTATAATTCAGGCAATGTTTTTGTTCCACCTAAACTAAGTGCTTTAATATAATTATTGATAGCTTGTTCAGGATTTTGTTTGTA